>CAZFEA010000105.1:9143-10329 GCA_964518085.1 uncultured Dehalococcoidia bacterium | reverse complement strand
TCCCCCTGTATCCCCCTTTTGCGAAAGGGGGAGGTAAACTGGGTCTCCTCGCGATAACCCGGAAGGTAACTCAAGCGGAATCTTTTTTCACTGTGCTCCAGCAGGCGACGAGCGATATCTTCATCCTTGGCTCCCTCAGCAGCAACGGATACGGCAGCAGCCAAGCATTCAGCCAAGTAATGTCGAATCTTATCACGAGATAAGAATGAGACCACCTAGCGGTGGTTCGGCTACAGTAGACTTGTCTTTGCCGCTGATTTGCGCTATTATTCGGGCGCTTAAAGGCATCCTTGAAGGAGGCGTGTCCGGTCATGAAATCTAACCCAATGCCACCCAAGAAACAAAATATCTTCAATCGTACCTTTACCGCGGCCATCCTCTACCGTAACTACCGGCTGCTGTGGATGGGGTCATGGACGGAGCACATGGGTGAATGGATGGAGCAGACGGCGCTACTCTGGCTGCTGAACCAGATGACCGGTGACCCCCTCCAGGGGGCGCTTTTTGTCACCATGCGCAACCTGCCTCTAATAATCTTCGCCTTCATTGGCGGCACCATCGTAGACCGGTTCAACCGCCGCAATGTACTGATCACATCGCTGGTGGGCGCCGCCGCCGTTTCCCTGGCCACGCTGGCGCTGTACGTTACCGGACTGCTTCAATCCTGGCACATTCTCGCCAACGGTGCCCTGGCCGGCGTTATCACCGGCTTCAATCATCCGGCCCGCCATACCCTGGTACCCAACCTGGTTAAGAAGGACCACCTCCTTAACGCCATTACCCTGGACAGCGGGTCGGTAACCGCCTCGCGGATTATCGGTGCGCCGCTGGCCGGCTTATTGATGACCATTGCCGGCGGCGCCACGCCCGTCCTGGGCCTGAAGGCCGCGGGCGCCGTTCTCGCCATAGTATGGCTCAGCTTCATCAAAGTGCCGCCGATGTCCTCGGAGGCCAGGAAAAAGTCTCCGGTACAGAACTTCGTCCAGGGAATACAGTATGTTGGCGGCCACCGGGACGTACTGACCCAGGTACTCCTCTATTTGCTTCCCTACTTTGTCACCAATACCTTAACCGGACTTATGCCTTATTTCGCAACTAACGTTCTAGATGTGGGACCCGGCCGCTACGGGCTGATGCAGGCCGCTCCCGGCGCCGGCGCCCTGGCGACTACACTGGTACTGGCTTC
>CAZFEA010000105.1:6571-9133 GCA_964518085.1 uncultured Dehalococcoidia bacterium | reverse complement strand
TGTCCTGTTGATAGGAGGCATTTCCCAGGGGGCCGCCCTGATCTTATTTGCCGTGTCTCCCATCTTTGCCCTGTCCCTGATGCTGCTCGTCCTTGTGGGCGGCGCCAATACTCTTTTCATGACCCTGAACAATACCACTATCCAGGAATTGATACCTGACCTGGTGCGCGGCAGGGTAATGTCGCTGCGCGAGGTTGCCTCCGGCATCGGCCCGGCAGGCAGCATTGTCTCCGGTCAAATAGCCGCCGTCATGGGTGCGCCTATGGCTCTTGGGACCGCCGGGGGAGTGGCTATCGTGGTTCTGTTGGGCATACTGATATTTACCCCCATGCGCCGCCGCGCCGTGGAGACTACCACGGCTAGTTGAGTTCATACAGTTCCCTGGATTCCCTGAGTTCATTGGGTTGGTTAGAACTGTTTGGAAAGGCCATGATCAATGGCTGTATACGAAACGTTTATTGTCAATGACCTTTCTGACCTGAAGGACGGGCAAGAACAAGAACTGGAGATACGGGATGTGGAAACCTATGAGACCAGGAAAGTAAGGGCGCTGGTCTCCAGCCGGCCGGAAAAACTGCCGGGATCAGACATGCTCCGGATCCGCTGGCAACGTGGACAGTTGGAAAAGGGGCTCTGGGCAATCAAGATAACCAAAGAGCTGGGCAGTGTTTTCGAGGATCTGGGCATCAAGTACTGAGAGTTATTGGGTTATTGGGTTATTGGGTTATTGAGTTCCACCCCACGCAACCCGCAGAACTCAATGAACTCAACGAACCCGATGAACTCAAGAAACTAAATATTCAGGGGGAGCGAAATGCCATTTCCGTATGAAGATCTGAGAAGTTTCCTGGATGAGTGTGGCGAAAAGGGGGAACTGGTCCGGGTCCATGAAGAGGTCGACTGGAACATGGAAGCCGGGGCCATTGCCCGGCGTTTAGCGGAGATGGGGGCGGGCAGGCCGGTCAGCAAAGGCGGCACCCCGGCAGTGTTGTTTGAAAAGATCAAGGGCTTCCCGCCGGGTTACCGCATCGCCGCCAATCTGCTGTGCAATACTACCCGCGTGGCCATGGCCCTGGGCCATAAGAAACCTGATAATAGTACCATCACCGAGCTGGGCGACATGGTGGTGGAGGCAACAGACCACCCGATAAAACCGGTCGTGGTGAAAACAGCCCCCTGCAAACAAAACAAGATGATCGGCGATGAGGTCAACCTGTACCGGCTGCCGGCGCCTATGGTCCATGACGGCGACGGCGGCCGCTACATTTGCACCATGCACTGCACCATCACCAAAGACCCGGACGGCGACTGGATCAACTGGGGCATGTACCGGGCCATGGTTGTCGACCGCAGGACCATGACCGGATGTGTCGAGCCTTTGCGCCACGGAGACTGGATGATTTCCCGCTGTGAAGAAAGGGGTGAAAACACGCCATTTGCTGTGGCCATCGGCCCGGACCCGGCTTCGCTGGAAGCCTGTGTCACCCCGGCAGGTTTCAAACAGTCTGAGCAGGATGTGGCCGGGGGAATGCGTCGAAAACCGTTGAAAGTGGTCAAATGCGAGACCAATGACCTGGTCGTCCCGGCGACGTCTGAGATTGTAATTGAAGGGTTCATACCCCCAAAGATCAGGGCCTATGAGGGGCCCTTCGGGGAATATACCGGCTACCGCGCCTCTCCCCGGGACCTCCGCCAGATATTCGTGGTGAAGGCCATCACCTGGCGCGACGATCCCATACTGACCATGTCCTGCATGGGCACGCCGGTAGACGATGCCGGAATGATGCAGTCGATCACCAATAGCGGCGTGATCAAGCGCAAGCTGATCGATGCCGGCCTGCCTATCGTCGGCGCGCATATGCCTCCCGAGGGCGGCGGCCTCCTGGTGGTGGTTTCCACCAGGACCCCCAGCGCCGGAGTGGCCCATCTCATCCGGGATGTCGTGTTTTCGGTATTGCCACAAAAACGGTTCCGGTCCGTCTTTGTGGTCAACGACGATGTGGACATAACCAACCCCCTGGATGTCTTCCATGCCTTCTTTACCAGGATACATCCGACCAGGAGCATCTTCCCCAGCTTCGAGCCGGCCAATGCCCTGGTGCCCTACGGGAGCCTGCAGGAGCGCCTTACCCGCACTTCTCCAAATGTGCTATTTGACGGCACCTGGCCGACCGACTGGCATCCCACCATAGCGGTACCGCCGAAATCAGCCTTCAACACCATCTATCCAAGAGAGCTGCAGGACAAGATATTGAAAAACTGGAGCAATTACGGCTTCAAATAAGGAGGACTATTTGGCCTGGGAATTGCACCTTGAAGTTGTCTACGGCATGGATGAGCAAATTAATAGCGGCCAGCCGGTGGATATCTATATCTTTGACCGGGGGACCTATGAAAGGAAGTATGTCAGGGCCATAATCGAGAAGGACCCGGCGAAGCTGCCCGGAGGGGAGATGCTCTGGGTGCGGAATTACCAGGGAAAGATCGAACCGCGGCCCTGGGCGATAAAAATACTCGAAGATGAAAAGCCGGCATGGCAAGGACTCTAGGAGGAGATAGGAG
>CAZFEA010000105.1:0-6471 GCA_964518085.1 uncultured Dehalococcoidia bacterium | reverse complement strand
CTTCTGTCTTCTGACCACCGTCCACCAACACTGCCACACAAAATCAACAAAGGAGGTACTCGGATGAAGTTCACCATCATGGGGCTTTTAGCTCTGGCACTGGTCCTGGCGGCATGCGCCCCCAGGGCCACAGAAACACCGCCTGCGCCGGCGACGCCGGCGGTAACCCAGAAGCCGGCCACTCCCGCCCCCACCGCACCCCCACCGGTCCAGAAAGCGACCACCCCCGCTCCCAGGACAGCCACTCCGGCGCCCAAGGCCACAACGCCGGCGGCAAAGGCTCCCCCCAAAGCCTATGTCTACGTGACCAACCCGGAGGGGACTTCCTACTACCGCGCCGCGGTAGCCCAGGGTGCGCTGATAAGCAAGGTCACCGGTTTGAACGTGCTCGTCCAGCCTGCAGGGGGAATCCGGGTTACGCCGGGCATCGTGGGCAAGGGTGAAGCGCAGATCAGCATCACCACTTCCCTGAGCGGTCCCGCAGCCTACACCGGCATCCGGGAATTCACCGGTGAAAAACATCCCTACATCAGGGCCATCATGGTGGGTCATCCTACTATGTACAGCGCCATCGCCAGGGCCGATAGCGGAATCAAACAGTTCCCTGACCTCAAGAGCAAGCGAGTAAACATAAAACAGCTAGGCCCGATCGGACAGGAGATGGCTGTTGTCGCCGCCCTGAAGGCCTACGGCCTCGACCCGGAAAAGGATGTCACCCAGGTTACCGCCACCAATTCCCAGGAGGCCATGAATATGGTCAAGGCCGGCCGGCTGGATGCCTATTCCACTTCGATCACTGAACCTACCGTGGCCGAGCTCGACCGGTCCGGGGGAGCGGTTATCCTGCCGCTGGGCGTCGACAAAGTTGAGGCGGTCAAGGGCATGGTCCCCGGGCTTGTCCAGTTTACGGTGAAAGGTATACCGGGGGCCAAGACCGAGATCATCGCTATGGGCTCTCCGGCGATACTTTGGGCGCACCAGGACATGTCCGAACAGGATGTCTACCTGATCGCCAAAGCCCTCTTCGACAATCAGAAGGAACTGGAGCCGGTCCACTCGGACTTCAAGTACTGGACTCTCGAGACGACAGCGGAAAAAGGCGCCGATATCGGCTTGCCCTACCATAATGGCGCGATCAAGTACCTGAAAGAAAAGGGCGTGTGGTCGGCCAAACACGAGAAGGCCCAGGCGGAACTGCTGAAGATACATACAAAGTAACTGTCATTGCGAGCGTAGCGAAGCAATCCCGTCAGGGCGCAGCATTCCGTAGCCGCGAGCCGTCGGCTCGCCCTTGCTTTTCCGATGCCGCTTTATTCCTCACAGGCGGGGACGCCTGTGGTACCGGCTGACAATCGCCTTCACTTTAGAATCATATGCAATCAGACAAGCCTGGCGCCCCGGGACCGGTCTTAGCCCCAGATCCGGGCAGGACCCGCTTCCGGAGCTACACCGGGCCAATGGCCTGGGTGTCCAGGGGAATCGCCGCCGTTCTGCCCCTTTACGTCGTCTTCGATACCTTTAACCTGCAATACACCCTGGGTTTCTGGCGTTACTACCGGGGCCAGTACAATGCCCTTTTCCTGGCTTTCATCCTGTTACTGGTATTCCTGTTCGTTCCGGCTACCAGGAGCTCCCCCCGGACCAGGCTTCCCTGGTACGACCTTCTCCTTATCCTGGGAAGCCTCGCCGGTACGCTCTACATTTACGCCAACTTTGAAACGATTACGCTTCAACACTCAGCCTGGGCGACGGTACCGGAAATCGCCCTGGGTATCATCACCCTTATCTGCGTCCTCGAGGGCGCCAGGAGGACCACCGGATGGGCCATGGTTATCCTGGCGCTCATGTTCCTTGCCTACGCGCGCTTCGGGTACCTGCTGCCCAACCCCTTTTACGTGCCCGAGTTCTCCCTGTCCCGCCTGATGGCGACCATTTACGTCTTTAACAAGGGCATTTTCAGCTCCATCCTGGAAATGGCCGCCACCCTGATCATCACCTTCATCCTGTTCGGAAGCTTCCTGCAGGCCTCCGGCGCTGGAAATTTCTTCATCCGGCTTTCCCTGGCCCTGGTTGGCAGGTTCAGTGGTGGGCCGGCCAAGGTATCTGTCATCTCCAGTGCCCTTTTCGGGACCATTTCCGGCAGTCCCACCGCCAACGTTGCCGTGGACGGGGTAATCACTATACCACTGATGAAAAGCATTGGTTACCGGGCGCATTTTGCCGGGGCGGTGGAAGCGGTAACATCGACCGGCGGCGCCATCATGCCGCCGGTGATGGGAGTGGTAGCGTTTCTCATAGCGGATACTACGGGCCTGAGCTATGGACGGGTAGCGCTGGCGGCGGTGATCCCGGCCGTCCTTTATTTCCTCTGCGTTTTTCTCCAAATTCACTTTGAAGCCGTCAAGAGGGGCCTCAGAGGACTTCCGGCAAGGGAATTGCCCGCCCTCTCAGAGGTATTGAAAGAGGGATGGTTCTTTTTGCTTCCCATAGTCTTACTGGTGATTCTTATGATGGTGTTCCAGGCAGACCCCCTGCAGTCGGTGCTGGCGGCGCTGGCCGCCCTGATCGTGGTAAGCGCCTTCAAGAAGGAGACGCGGCTGGGACCGAAAAAGTTTGTGACCGCCCTGGAGGGCGGATCATACGGCGTTCTGGAGGTAGGCGTATTGACCGCCCTGGCAGGTGTGGTCAGCGCCAGCCTGTCCATAACCGCCCTGGGGTTAAGATTATCTTCAGTCATTATTGCCGTTTCCGGCGGCCAGCTCTGGGCGATGCTGCTCCTTGCCGGGGCAGCCTGCTATTTCCTGGGGATGGGGATTTCTTCGATCGCCGCCTATATCCTGCTATCCATCCTGGTGGCGCCAACGCTGGTGGGTATGGATGTACCCATACTGGCGGCGCACATGTTCATTTTTTACATGGGACTGACCACCTTCATAACGCCTCCCTTTGCCCCGGCGGTATATGTAGCCTCGGGGATCGCCCAGGCGCCGATGTTCAAGACCGGCTTCCAGGCGATGCGGCTGGGGATCGTCCTGCTGGTAGTGCCCTTCATGTTTATCTACCGTCCTGCCTTGCTGTGGATGGGTTCGCCGCTCGAAATTGCGGCGGCAGGGATATCCAGCATCATTGGCATTTGCGCCCTGGCAGGCGGGATCGAGGGCTACCTTTGGAAAGAGGCAAATGCCGGGCAGCGAGCGCTGATGATAGCTGCCGCCATAATTCTGATCCTGCCGGGCTGGCAAACCGATGTCGCCGGAATACTTCTTCTTGGTGGTGCACTGGTCTGGCTGCGGATGGCGGCGAAAAGTTCCGTCTCCCTGACTCAATAACTCAGTGAACGGGGGGGCCTACCGCGGGTGGAACTCGTCTCCCCCGTATGCTAAACTTAAACCAAATGCAAGTTAAGGCAATTTCATCATCCCTGCGGATAGGGACAATTTTTCCGCTCCTGGCGGCAGCGGTGGTGCTCACCGACCAGTTTACCAAGTTGTGGATAACCAGCAACCTGGTCCCCGGTCAATCAGTGCCCATGGGCCTGCTCCTGATAACTTACGTTCGCAACTCGGGAGCCGCATTTGGCCTTCTGGCCAATCAAAACCTGCTGATAACTTTTGCGGTAGCCATAGGCGTTGCCGCCATAGTCCTCTACTATGCCTATCCCCCGTTCCAGACCAACTGGATAAGAATCAGCCTGGGACTTTTGCTGGGCGGCGCCGTGGGCAACCTCATTGACTTGTTGCGCTTTGGCTATGTCATTGATTTCATCGATTTCCGGGTCTGGCCGGTATTCAACATCGCGGATTCAGCCATCACCACCGGAATCATCGTCCTCGCCTACTACTTGATGTTCAAAGCGTCGAAAACCCATCAGGGCGGGGTGTAGCGGCACGGCGCCCCTGCCGGGACGGTGAGAGGTAACAGGCGTCGGGTATCAGGTATCAGGTGACAGGTATCAGGCGTCAAGTATCAGCTACCCTCGCGCCTGTCACGTGCAGCTTGAGCCTGTCACCTGTCACCTATCACCTGTTACCTGTAGCCGTTACCTGTTCCTGAACTATGGACGACATCCACCTTACTGTCGACGAAGAAGGCGCCCGCATTGACCGCTACCTTTCCCTCAAGCTTCCCCAATTCTCGCGGTCACACATTCAAAATCTCATCGATAACGGCCATGTCCTGGTAAACGGCAAGCCGGTAAAGCCGAGTTTCAAAGCAAGGCCGGGCGACCTTGTCGATATCTCGTTGCCCGCCCCGGCACCCTCGCACCTCAAACCTCTCACCATACCCCTTGATATCGTCTATGAGGACGACGATGTCCTGGTGATCAACAAACCCGCCGGCATGACGGTGCATCCGGGGCCGGGGCACGCCAGCGATACCCTGGTTAATGCCGTCCTGGCCCGTTTTCCTGATCTTCCGGGAATCAAAGGGACCGTCCGGCCCGGAGTGGTGCACCGGCTCGATAAGGACACCTCGGGCCTGATTATTTTTGCCAGGAACGACCGGGCGCTAAACTCATTGCAGCAGCAGTTCCAAGGCAGGATGGTGCAGAAGGAATACGTGGCGCTGCTCCGTGGCAGGATCGGCCCGCAAAAAGGCAGCATCGAGGGGCCTATAGGGCGTCATCCCACTGACCGGCAGCGCATGGCGGTGGTGTCTACCGGACGGCAGGCGCGGACGGCCTACGAGGTCATCCGCTATCTGGACAACTATTCCCTGGTCTCGGTACGGCCGGAGACCGGCCGGACTCATCAGATCAGGGTACATTTCGCCCGGGCGGGGTATCCGGTGGCGGGCGATGTCGCCTATGGAGGCAAGGACCCTTCGGCGCCCAGGATGTTCCTTCATGCCCGGAGGCTGGGCTTCCGTCTGCCGTCCACCGGCGAATTCCGGGAATTCGAGGCCGAGCTGCCGGAGGACCTGAGACGAGTTATTGAGTTATTGAGTTCCGCGGGTCCACCCTCATCCTGACCCTCTCCCATCAAGGGAGAGGGGAAGGTGCCTAGCGCTTTCGGATCGTGACCAGGTAGTTCCGGTCTTTCAGGTCGAGCATTATTTCGTCGATCTTGCTTCGGTCGGTGGTATCCAGGTGCACGATCAGGTCATTCTTCTTGCCATCGTCCCTGGACACCGGGAACAGGGTCATTATCCGGGCGCCGCGCCGGTTGATGGTAGCGATGATCTCTTCCAGCGCTTTCCCTTCGCCCCCCTCGGGGATGAAAAGGCGGGTGCCCGGCTTGCCCAGGCCCAGGACGGGGTTCACTATTCGATAAAAGAAATCGTTGGTCGTGGCCACGCCTACCAGGGTGTCATCGGAAACTACCAGCAGCATGCCGATCCTGTGTGCCTGCGCCAGCGCCAGAGCCTCCTCCACTGTCATGTCCGGGCTGACCGTGACCAGGTTCTTTTCCATCACTTCCTTGACGGTCGACCTGGCAAGCTGGTAGTTCAGTTCCCAGACCGTCTGCGCCCCGCTGGCCGGCGGCGTTATGGCATCGAGCCTTTCCATGCTGACGATGCCTATCAGCTTCCCCTTGTCGACAATGGGCAGCCGGCGGAAGTTATGGGTTTGCATGATCTTCTTGGCTTCGTAGATCGACATGTTGCTGGGCGCGGTGATCACGTTAGTCGTCATCACGTCACGGACTAACATTTGTTTACACGGAAAAACTCATTAAAGAGCACCGGGAAAAAATTCCAGTGGGCGATGCCAAAGCGATAGACGATGCAATTGCGGAATGTAAAAAAGCGATTGAATCGAAGGATATCGGAAATATAAAGACCGCAATGGAAAGCCTGACAAAAGCAAGCCATAAAATGGCCGAGGCAATGTACAAGGCCAGCAGCGCGCAGCCGGCCGATCAAAAGAAGGGCGGCGGAGGCGCGTCCGGTTCCGGAGGCGGCGACGGCGAAGACAAGAAGAAAGACGAAAAAGTTGTAGATGCGGAATTTGAAGAGACGAAAGATTAATTTTTAGTATAATTATTAACGCCACATCCGACAATTTCTAAAATAGAATGATAGATTTAGAACTAGAGCTGGAATGAGAAATTATAGGATTTAGATATAGATCAACACAACTTTTGCAGTTTTCTTATCATTGCGTAAGCAATCCTCAAGTGCGATTTAATTTCTTCTGCGATTTGCTGGTTTATGTAGCCATAAGCGTTTATTATATCAATCGCAGAGGCAGATTCAGATATAGATGCAAGGGAAATGTCAAAGAATCTTGCCCTTTCTTTGTGGCTTGTGCGGCCGTTGCCTTCCGAGAGGTTCAGGATTGCGCTGGCTAAGGCTCGCTTTAGTTGATCCAAGATAAAGTGTTCTCCCCTTGGAAGCTGGCGCACAAGAGATGGCATCTTTTTTGCCACGTCGATCAGGATGCAATAACATTTCAGCCTTTGATGATTCATGATTTTTATCCTCTTTGGTTTTGGAGGCCTTATTGCCTCCACTTGCGAAGGCAATAAG
>CAZFEA010000104.1:8389-10348 GCA_964518085.1 uncultured Dehalococcoidia bacterium | reverse complement strand
AAAATGTCGCCGTCTCCCCCTTTGAAAAAGGGGAAATCCCCCTGTATCCCCCTTTCGCGAAAGGGGGAGGTAGACTGCGTCTCCTCGCGATGATTGGCCATTTTCCTCCTTGATGGCGCCCCCTGGCAAGCGGGCATGCGTGCTTATTGTTTGGCATTTCTACACGGCGCCGTCCTACCGAACGTCGGGAGCCGCTGTGGGCATAAAGGCCTGGTCTACGCCGGGCCTCAACCCACCCCAGGGGGCATTGAACTCCCGTACGGCAATATGCATGAACCACACGCCTTCCGCCCCTGGCTTGCCGCCGTGGGTGTCCGCCATCAGATCATGGAAATGGGTAAACCCTTTCCCGAACTGCTTCTCGATCCGTTCCTGGTCCTGCCTGCTATACTTCCCCGGGACGCCGATGGCCACCCAGTTAAGGTTCTCCGCCTTGCTCAGGTCCATATTGTCAAAGTGCAAGGCCAGCATAACCCCGCCGGGGACCATGAACACCTTGTGGTCTGTCATTGAAGGCAACTCTACCGGCATGAACGCCGAGGTTAGCTGCGTCCAGTACCTGGCATCCTGCCGGGCCGCCGCCAGTTGACTGGTGAGAGCCGCGATTTCCTGGTCCCTGGCGGCAGCGTTCCCCCTGCCTACACTGCAACTGGTCAGCAGGAGCAGGCCAGCTAAGCCCGCTAACCCTATTATGGCCCTTGCACCCCCGAACCGCTTTCTTGTTGTCATGGTAATTTCCTTTCCTCTTGGTCGTTGTTCAAATTCAATCCGTTCACCAGAAATGGTGATTTAAGGGAACCCTCAGCCCGAGCCGATCCTGGGTTCGGCCGCCCGGCTTTGCGGTTGACTTTCGCATTCGGTAGACCGGCAATCTTTATCGCCGGCGGCTCGTTTGGTCCAGCCTAACCTCGCGAAAAGACGCTTTAGTAGCGAGACGATCAGGCACACCTTGATGTCCTCCTTTCTGAATGTCCGGTGTTTTTCCGGAACTGCTTTTAGTAAAGATTAACCGACCGGAGGCCGGGATTTCCGTAATCCGGGTTACAAACATGAGTCATTTATTGACAATCCGCCATGAATGCGGTGATAATTGGGCTATATCACCGGCGATATAGCGAAGTATGCGCACATATCTCATTTACACTTTATTGATTTTCCCGGTTGCCGTTCTTCTGGCCATCCCCGCCTGCACCCCGGGGGTAGCCGGCCCTGCTGGCGCAAACCCGCAAACCGGCCTCGCACCGAAGCAAATCACCGTCGGCGCAGCGGCCAGCCTGACCGACGTTCTGAAACTGGCTGCTGGGGACTATTCCCGGAGGCGGCCGGGAGCTACGGTATACCTCAGTTTCGGCGCCTCCTCGACTATTGTCAGGCAAATCCAGGCTGGCGCCCCTATCGACGTCTTCTTCTCAGCGGACCAAAACCAGATGGAACTCCTGGAAAAAGCGGGGTTGACCATCGTCGCAAGCCAGAGCGATCTTCTGAGCAACCGCCTGGCCTTCGTCGTTTCCCAAAAGCGATGGCAAAAGGGACAGACAGTGGAAGAAATAGTCGCCGATGGGGAGGCGCTATTCGCCCTGTGCGACCCCTCGGTGCCTGTCGGCCGCTACGCACAACAGTACCTGAAAGCACAGGGATGGTACGAAACCCTGGCGGCCAGGGCTGTCAAACTGGACAATGCCAGGGCCCTGGTGGTCGCGGTTGATTCAGGGAATGTGGACCTGGCGATAGTGTTTGAGACCGATGCGGCCACGGCCAGAACGGCCAGGACCATGCGAGTAATACCCGAGAAGGAGGGACCGAGGATCGTATACCCGGCGGCAATTGTGCGCCATACGCCAAATCCCGAAGAAAGCCGGGCATTCATGGACTATGTGAAGTCGCCGCCGGCGCTGGAGATATTCAGAAAGGCCGGGTTCACACCCTCACCCTGGCCCTCTCCCGTCAAGGGAGAGGGGA
>CAZFEA010000104.1:2337-8289 GCA_964518085.1 uncultured Dehalococcoidia bacterium | reverse complement strand
TGGCCCTCTCCCGTCAAGGGAGAGGGGAACGTAAAGCCATGACGGTCGCAGAAATAATCTCTATCGTCCTTCGCACCTTCCAGGTGTCATTGGTTGCCACCCTGGGCATCGCTGTTCCGGGCATCGCTCTGGGCTTTGCCCTGGCGCGATGGGAGTTCAAGGGCAAGAGCCTGGTGGAGACACTGGTCGCGCTGCCATTGGTGTTGCCTCCTGTGGCGGTGGGTCTGCTGTTGCTGTTACTGCTCTCCCAAAATACCCTGGCAGGCGCCTTTATCACCAGCCGCCTTGGCTGGCAAATCGTTTATACCTGGAAGGCCGCCGCCATCGCCGCCGCCATAGTGTCGTTTCCACTGCTGGTGCGGGCATCGCAGCAGGCCTTTTCCCATGTCCCGCGCCGGCTGGAACAGGTAGCCCGCTCCCTGGGATCCAGCAATCTCCGGCTTTTCTTCACCGTGACCCTTCCCCTGGCCCGCCAGGGCGTCAGCTACGGGCTGCTACTGGCCTTCTGCCGCGGCCTGGGTGAGTTCGGCGCCACTACCATGGTAGCGGGAAACATACCCGGCCAGACGGAAACGCTGGCCCTGGGCATTTACTCCAACGTAATGAACAACCGTGATAGTGATGCGTTTGTCCTTATGGCGGTTTCCATGGCCATTGCCTTGGGCGCGATGTATCTTTCAGAACGTTATGTCAAGGGCTCCGCGTTGAGATGAAACAGACTACGTGGCAGGTTCAGCTTGCCTACTCGCGCGGGTCTTTTAATCTGGCTGTCGACCTGGCGGTAAGTAGTTCTGTCCTGTCGGTTTTTGGCCCATCCGGGTCGGGAAAATCTACCCTGCTCGAGCTGATATGCGGCCTGAGAAGACCGCACCGCGGCCTGATAAGAGTCGGTGAAACGACCTATTTCGATTCGTCGCAAAAGATAAATATTCCGGCCCACCGGCGGCGCATAGGCTGGGTCCCGCAGGACAGTTCGCTGTTTCCCCATCTCAGTGTTTGGAAGAATATCTGCTATGGCGCCTTGCACAAGGACCACGGTTCTGAAACCGAACACATTATCGACGTCCTTAACCTGGGGCACTGTACCGGTCGCCTGCCCTCGTCATTATCCGGTGGGGAAAAACAACGGGTGGCCCTGGCCCGGGCCCTGGCATCTTCGCCTGAGATCGTCCTTCTCGACGAGCCGCTGGGGTCGCTGGACATCCCGCTGCGCTACAAGATATTCCCCTACCTTCAAAAGATCAGGGACACATTTGAGGTTCCCATCCTGTACGTTTCCCATGACCCCAATGAGGTGATGAACATCGCCGACTATGTGCTGATGATGGTGCGGGGGGGGATCGTCAGCCAGGGCAGCCCAACGGAACTCCTGGCCGGACTCCGCGGCCTTAGCCTTGACGGCGCCGACTGGTCGGCCAACACGCTAAAGGTGAGGAGACTTGGACTGCGGCCTGACGAAGGCCTGGAACAGGTCATCACTGACAACGGTATGATTTTGTCCATCCCTCTTAACCCGGTCCGCGCCGACCTGGCCGGATTCGTCAGCATCAGCGCCTACGACATTATCCTCCTGCGTGCTGCGCCGGGGGGTATTTCGACTGCCAACTTGCTCAAGGGCACGGTAAGCCGGGTTGAGATTACCGGGCCGCACGTTCACGTGTATGTCGACGCTGGCGAACCGCTGGTTGCGGTGGTGGGCAGGTCTTCGGTGGACAAGATGGGAATAGCCGCCGGGCAAGGGGTCTGTCTGGCGATTGCCGCGGAGCACTGTCGCTGGCTGACGACGCTGCCCAAAAAGGACCCGTTCGGCTAGTAAATACCAAGTCCCAAGCGCCTAGTTCCTGCAATTTGGCGCCGCCTGGGACCGCACGCGCAGCGTGCCGCTACGACGCCGCTGTGGGTACTTTCGCTTCCAGCACCCTTGCCGCGATCTTCTTGGCCAGTTCCACCGCCGCCCCAGTATCCTCCGCGGTCGGCGTGCCCTGGACTTCCAGCGTGCCGACGATTTCAAAACCGAGGCCGTCCAGTTGGGTACGAATCGCGTTGACCGCCCCTCCTGCCCAGCCATAGGAACCAAATGCGGCAGCCAGTTTGGCCCTGGGGTGAAGATACTTTAGCAGCGTCATGGCCAGGGACCCCATGGGATGCGGACTGCCAACCACCACCGGCGCCCCTACGATAACCGCCTTGCAGTCAACCATGTCACCGGCGATATGGGCCATGTCGGCCACAAGCACGTTGTAAGGAACAGTATTAACTCCTTCGGCCGACAAGGTCCTCCTGATGGTTTCAGCCAGTTTTTCAGTGGCGCCGTACATGGACACATAAAGAATTACCGCTTTATTCTCCAGTGGGCCATTGATCCATTTTTCGTAGTAATTCAATATCTTTTCCGGGTTGCGGTATACCGGGCCGTGGCTCGGCGCGATCACCGCCGGCCGGCATGCTTTTGCCTTTTCCAGGGCTTTGCCGGCCATGAATATCAGCGGCATCATTATCTCGCCGAAGTACTTCTTGGCCTGGGTAATTGCCAGGTCGCCGGTCTCGTCCTCGAACAGGAGATCCGAGGCCATATGGGCGCCGAAGAAGTCGCATGTCAGGAGCGCCTGTTCCTCGGGAACGAAAGTAAACATCGTCTCGGGCCAGTGGACCCATGGCGTCTCGATGAACCTCAAGGTCTTCCCGCCCAGGTCTACTGAATCCCCGTCCTTCACGACCACCATCCGCTCGGTGATCCCATGCAGCCTCCTGGCCAGGGGAACAGCCTTCTCCGAAAGCATCAAGCTGGCGCCCGGCGCCCGCGCCAGTACCTGGCTGATGGCCCCAGCATGGTCCGGCTCGGCATGGTTCATAATGACATAGTCGATGTTTGCGGGATCGTGCAAGGAAGCAATTTTTCCGAAAAGTTCATCGGCGAAACCCGTGGGAACGCTATCGACCAGGGCTGTCTTGTTCTGCCCTTTCACCAGGTAACAGTTGTAGGAAGTCCCGTAAGGAATAGGAATTACGGCATCGAAAAGCCGGCGGTTAAAATCTTCAACCCCGACCCAATGAACACCGGGGGAAATTTCCCCGGTTTTGAAGTTGGCCATCGAAGAAGGACCTCCTGAGATGGAAAATCCGAAACCCTGACCCGGAGAGGCCGCGCCCAGAAATATGCCGGAACTTCATTAACGGGCCGGAATTGGTCAATAGATTACCGAGACTAGAGACAGATTACAGAGATTATGCTCCGGACAACAGAAAACTTCAATAGTAATCTCGGTCATCTTTCCTGATCTCGGTATCGTATCCCGTTACACGAACTCATCAAACAGCTTTTCTACCCTGATCGGATCGATTGGCTGTTTCACCAGAGGGCCTTTCTTCAATGCCGGGAAATTGTCTTCGAAGGTCTGCTTTTCCGTCTGGTAAAAAATGCCGATGGGAAATTTGTCTCCCCATTTTTCCGCCATATGCAAGGCGGCATATTTGTCCCGGGGGTTATGCCCGTTGTATTCCAGCTTATAGACACGCTCGTTATCCCACATCCAGGTGTTCTTGAAATTGAAGGATACGCATGGCTGCTGGATATCGATAAATGAAAAGCCCCGGTGCCTGATTCCGGCCTTGATCAGTTCGACGAGGTGGTCTTGGTCTCCCGGGTAGCCGCGGGCGACAAACGTCGCCTCGGCGGCGATGGCCACTGCCAGGGGATTCAGCCGGATCGAGGCGCCCGGTGGACTGGCCTTGAAGTCGGGATCGCTGGTGGGGGACGCCTGTCCCTTGGTGAGGGCATAGACCTGGTTGTCAAAGACCAGATAGGTTATGTCGGGGTTGCGCCGGCAGGCATGGAGCCAGTGGTTGCCGCCCTCGCCGTATCCGTCGCCATCCCCGCCGACTACGATGACGGTCAGTTCAGGATTGGCTATCTTGGCGGCTATGCCCAGGGGAAGGGCCCGGCCGTGAAGGCCGTTCAAGGTATTGCATTTCAGGTAATGGGGGAACTTACCAGCCTGGCCGATGCCCGAGGCAATGAGTACCTGGTCCGGTCTCAGCCCCAGCTCGACCAGCGCGCGTTTCATGGCAGTCAGTATGCCGAAGTTGCCGCAACCCGGGCACCAGGCAGGCACATCGCCTACATAGTCTTCGAGCTTGACGTCCACAGCTTGGCCTCCTTCTCGAGGGCATTCATGATGTAGTCGGCGTTGATAGGCCGTCCGTCATATTTGAGTATGCGCTTTTCGAGGTGAATCCCGGTCTCCGCCCGGACCAGGTGGGCCATCTGGCCGGTGGCATTCTGCTCGATAATGAAAGCCTCCCGCGGAGAACCAAAAATCGCCTTGAAGCTGTCCCTGGGAAAGGGATATATGTCACGCAAACAGATCAGCCTGGCCCTGGCGCCGTTGCCGTTGATGTGGTCTATCACTTCCCTCATCGGCCCGTAGCTGCTGCCCCAGCCCACCAGCACCGTATCGGCATCCTCCCTTCCATAGGTCAGAGGCGGAAACATGTCCTTGCGGGCTTCCTCCAGTTTGCGTAGTCTCTTGGTCGCCATACTGTTTGTTATCGAGGCGTCTTCGGTGATATGCCCTATCTCGGTGTGCTCGTCTCCGGCGGTAACCACCACCGCCCGGTCAATCCCCGGGTATGCCCTGGGGGAAATGCCGCTCGGTGTCAACAGATGCCGCTTATAGCCATCCCTGATTTCCTCCTTGCCGGCCATGACACCGCGGTCGACGGTCACCTTAGAAAGGTCGAACCGGTCGACGGCAGTGTAAGAGGTTGCCAGGTAATGGTCATTCAGGATTATCACCGGTGTCTGGTACCTTTCCGCCAGGTTGAAGGCCTTCACTGTGGCCCAGAAACCATCCTCGATGGACGTGACCGCCAGGATTATGTGCGGAAATTCACCCTGTGCGGCATGAAGAACGAACTCCAGATCGCCCTGGCATGTCCTGGTGGGCAGGCCGGTGGCGGGTCCCGGCCTCTGACCTTCTACTATCACCACCGGTGTCTCGGTCATGCCAGCCAGGCCCAGCCCCTCGACCATCAAAGAGAATCCGCCGCCGGAGGTGGCCGTCATTGCCCTGACGCCGGCAAATGAAGCCCCGATGACCAGGTTCATAGCGGCAATCTCGTCCTCAGCCTGGAAAACCGCCAGCCCGTATTCGTCGGCTTTGTCGGCCAGAAACTGCATAATGGGCGTAGACGGGGTCATCGGATAGCCGGACATGAATTTGCAGCCAGCCGCCAGCGCCCCCATGGCAATCGACTGGTTGGCATCGATGAACATCTTCTTAAGGTCACCCCTGGCCGGGACCTTTAAGTCCATCTTTCCTTGGAAATTGGCGCGGGCGAAATCATATCCTGCCCGGGCCGCCTTAACATTCTTCTGCGCCTTTTCGCCGCTGGAGTGGAACTGCTCATGGATGAGCTTTTCCAGTACCGGGAAATCAAAGTCGATCAGGCCGAAGGCCGAGCCCATGGCCACTGTGTTGGCCATGGTCTCCGACCCGGCCTCTTTCTTGGCGATAGCCACCAGAGGCAGTCCCAGTGCTGCCCCGGTCTCGGGAAGATCTTTGATCTTCTCGCTGTCGTAAATGACGCCCGACGGCTGGCCGGCGGCAAGTTCCCGGACATGCAGTTTTATGGTCTCTTCGTTGAGCGCGATTATCAGGTTTAACTTTTCTACTATGCCATAGACCGGCCTGTCGCTCACCCGGGTGCGGAAGAAGTTATGGCCTCCCCGGATACGGGATTCGTAGTCCTGATCGCCAAAAACGTGGTAGCCTCCCCGCACGAAGGCTTTGGAGAGGATTTGACCGACGGTAGCCACACCCTGCCCGGCCTCACCGCCGACCATGATGGTGAATTCCATGCGTGCCTCCTTCCAGTTCTGCGACTTCCAGTTCCCTCTGCTCGCCGGTAGAGGGTCATTCAACTGCGGCTCCCTCTGCCTTGACGGGAGAG
>CAZFEA010000104.1:0-2237 GCA_964518085.1 uncultured Dehalococcoidia bacterium | reverse complement strand
AAAGGATATCAGCCCGCAGGTCTAGAAGTCATAAAATCCATAGCGGGGGTGTTAAAAATATGTGAAATCGCGGAAATGGCCGGCTATTCGTATAAAGTCCGGAAGATTCTTCCCCAGCCCCTCACCGGGTCTTTTATATGTAGGGCTTTCAGGCCGGCCCAGGTGACGGCCTGGCGGCTATGTATGGCAGGCACTCCCAGGTCGCGCTCCAACATGTCGATACACCACGAAGGACACCATCCGCCACACGGAATATAAATTCCCTCGGCCTCCGGGGCCTCCAGATAGGCTTGCTTGCCCACCACATAGGCCGCGTTGCGAGGCAAAGCATGCCGCTCCCGGTTGGTGGTCAGGTTGAGGCTCTTGACGTTAATGATCTCGAATCCGCTGTCTTCCAAAAATTTCTTGGCGCGGCGGTCAAACTCGTGGGGCATGGGGGAAGCCATGACCAGCTTCTTCAGTTTCAAGGCGTTCAGCGCATCGACCGCCGCGGTGAGGGAAGTGGTGACTGGCACCCTGGCGATTTCCTCAGCGCGCTTGATCATTTCCTTGTCAGACCCCAAACCCCGGGTTGACACTAAAGGAGTCCCCTCGATCGATATGAACTGTACCCCGACGGCTGCCAGGCGCCGCACCGCGTCGTCCACCCTGGTCATCGCCGTTTCTATTTCCTTATCGACCAGTGAGGTTATACCTAAATTGATGATTCTGAGTTCTATGCCTTCCGGAACTACCGAGTGAAAATCCAGGATGGCGCTCGAAGCCGGAACTGCCGGGCTCACCCAGCCCAGCGTGCCCCTCCATCCCGGTACCCCATCAATGGCCGATCTTTCCATGGTCTGATTCTTCCTTTCGTTGAACGATTATTCTTTCAGCAGGCGAGCAAAAATCTCGCCCGCAGTCTTCCGCATCTCCCCCTGAGCCTGAAAATAGGCTTCGTCTGGGAAAGCGACGCCGGGCGGTAGAAGCTGTAACGCATCGAAGCCTTCTGTGGTTACATCCAGTCGCAAAGACGGGTAACCCTGCCCCTGAGACCAGACAGTGGCCCCTTCCCTGCTCAATATCCAATTCAAGAAAAGCCTGGCCGCGCTGGGGTGCGGGGCCTTATCGAAGATAAAGATGTTACCGGAACCGGCCGCAACGTAAGGCGGCTCTTTATGGTTTACCAGGGACAGGGGAGCCCCTGCCCTCTTGAATTCGGCCAGTTGGGCCAGGCTGTGTCCAATTCCGATGGGGTACTTTCCTTTGGCGACCCACTCGGTGAACAGTCGCTGGTTCCTTGTTACCATGGGTTCCTGACTGGCAAGTTTGCGCAATATCTCCAGGGTCTTTTCCCTCCCGAATATCCTGGTGGCCATATAAGTGAAATAGTTGCTGGCAGAACCGCCCATAGAAGGATCGGAGAGGACCATCTTGCCCTTCCATTTCGGTTCCAGGTAGTCCAGAAACGACTTTATCTCTCCATCCTTGACCATCTCGGTATTGCGGATCGAGGGATAGTTGGCCTGGCCTACCATGATCAAGGAATGCTGCTCCCTGTCCAGGTAGAGCATTTTGCCGTCACGCCACTTGGACAGGTCGGTTATTTCCGGCAAGACAAAAAGAGGAGGCAGAGGGACGGTTGCGCCGAGGGGGCGAACTTCGTTGATGAAAGAGTCCCGGCCCATCAGCCCGGCATCGCCAAGATAAAGCCCGGCCCTTCTTTCCGCTGTCAGCTTGGCAATGGTCTCCTGGGGTCTTCCGGCAATGAAATCCACGGCTATGCCGAATTTAGCCCAGAAGGCTTTCTTCAGCGCGTTCTGGGCCGCTCCCAGCTCGGAGGCATAAATCATTACCTCGCCTTCCTTCCTGGCCGCTTTAACCAGTTCATCCCAGCTATTAACTGACGGTCGGATAGCTGTCGCAGTCGGGGTCCCGTCAGCCGTGTATGATGGCTGCGGAGAACAAGCCCCCACAAGCATAGAGAACAAAGCGATACCGGCTAAGATGGTCCCATATAGCTTTTTCATGCCGCACTCACTTTCATAAACAACAGTCAGTTTACCTCCCCCTTTCGCAAAAGGGGGATACAGGGAGATTTTGCCTGTTTCTTAAATCCCCCTTAGTCCCCCTTTTTCAAAGGGGGAGACCGCGACATTTTCTGAGCAAGAGCCATGCCCGCTAGCGGCGGGCACCATGAAGTATGAAAATGGCCTATCATCGCGAGGAGACCCAGTTTACCTCCCCCTTTCGCAAAA
>CAZFEA010000103.1:0-10354 GCA_964518085.1 uncultured Dehalococcoidia bacterium | reverse complement strand
CGCCTTTTTTTCGGCGTTTCTCCAAAGGCACGCGCCAACCTGCCGCTACCGGGTGGCACAGGCCTCCGTGCCTGTGAGGCATTGTTTGACAGCAGCCGCGGATTCCGGCACGGCACGCCGTGCCGCTACGGACGGAGGCATGCGGCAGCGCGCCCCTCCGGGCGGGCGAGCCGCCGAGCGCCGGTGAACCGGCGCCCTCTGGTTCGCCCCTACGGCTGCAGTTGTTACTTCATACTTGATACTTGCTGACTATTCTCCACATCGGGTTTTCACAGGCATGCATCCCCACCCGCAGCACCAGCCTGTCATGACACCTCGCCGCGGCCATAACCCCACCGGTGTCTCTGATGGCGCCAACCCATTGCCCGCCCACCAGTTTCCCTCCCTGGTAGACCAGGCGGTAGTAGCCCGTTAGTGTCTCTTTCTCAGTCACTTCGACATTCTTGCCATCCAGCGCCGAAACGCTGTAGCCGAAGGCCGAAGCTGCAATACCGAAAACATTCAATGCCCTGACATTGATAGAACTGCCAGACCTGTGTTTTATGCCAAGGCAACTGGCGCCGGCTACCCGTCCCTGCTGCCGGGCGTTGCTCCAGAGCATGTTCAGCGCTTTTTTCCCCGAAATGGCGTCACTGGACTCGATGCAGTCGCCACAGGCGAATACACCTTCGATACTGGTTGCCATGGCATCGTCAACCGCGATGCCGCCGGTTTCACCCAGCTTCACACCTGACCTGGCGGCCAGATGCACCTCAGCCTTCATACCGGCAGCCATGACAACCGTATCGCATTCAACCGACCGGTTCCCGGTTTTCACCCCGGAAACACGGCCTTCGCCTTCGATGGACTGTACCCGTTCATGATTGACGACCTTAACCCCATTTCGCTCCAGGGCTTTCTGAATTATTCCCGCTGCCCTGTCATCGAAGACCCGGGGCAGAATCCATCGCGTGGCTACCAGGGCAACCTCTGCGCCCATTTTCTTCAAGGCCACCGCGGCCTCGATGCCCACCGGCCCCGCGCCGGCTACCACCGCCTTCTTCGGCTGCTGGGAGGCGATGGCATCGATATCGGCCAGGGTCTTGAAGGTGAAGACTCCCTTCAGCCCAAGACCTGTGATCGCCGGCATGGATGGGCTGGCGCCGGTAGCCAGTACCAGGAAATCAAAATCGACAACCCCCCTGTCAGTAAAGATCTTCCGGGCCTGGAAATCCAACCCGGTGACCTTTTCTCCGAAATGAGTTTCGATATCCGAATAGTCCTCCGGTTTGCGGATAAAAACGCGCGGCCGCGGGATGTCACCGCCAAGGTAATAGGCCAGCACCGGGGCCGAATAGGCAACCGTGTTTTCGTCCGAAATAATCGCCAGGGGAATGGAGGGATTGATTTGACGGATGGTACGGCAAGCGGTGACCCCGGCGATCCCGTTGCCGATGATAACGATACGGGTCAGTTTTGTCATTGTTACGAAAATGTCGCCGTCTCCCCCTTTGAAAAAGGGGGACTAAGGGGGATTTAAGAAACAGGCAAAATCCCCCTGTATCCCCCTTTTGCGAAAGGGGGAGGTAAACTGGGTCTCCTTTTGCGAAAGAGGGAGGTAAACTGGGTCTCCTTTTGCGAAAGAGGGAGGTAAACTGGTCTCCCCTTGCGGAAGAGGATTAACTTCATGGGGTCACCCTCACCCCTTCGGCTTCGCTCAGGGCAGGCGCTGACCCTTTCCCGTCGAGGGAGAGGGGACTACCACCAGTCCGGCACGCTGCCGTGTGCTGCTGCGGACAGGCGTCTCACTTCTCACATCTCACCTCTCACTTCTACTTCAGTATCTCCCTCCGGCTGAGGTCCTCGGCCACATCGGCCAGGTCAAGACGCTCCAGGGTTTTCCGCAGGGGAACACCGCTCTTCAGGTCCCAGCCCCTCAGGGTATAGTAGTCATCCAGCATCTTCTCCACCTGTTCCCTTTGCACGATGGTCTGCCCGTCATAAGGGCCGCCCTTTAAAGGTACATCATAGTACAGGTCCGGCAGCCGGTCGTCTTTGCGCCTTACCCCTACCCGGCTGTTGTAGGCCTGCTCCAGATTATAGACCCTTTCCGCAACCTGCATCATCTCGGGCACCGTGAAGTCGATACCGGTAGCCAGCGCGGTCAGCCTGGTGTAGTCGACCTCGTCCAGTCCGTCCAGCGACAGCCTGGTATGGAATTTGCAGGTGCCCAGCATGTCAATAATTGTACTGACCGCCTGCCCGTAAGCGGTCATCGGGGCCTTGCCCTCGCCGCTGCGGAAGTCGCCGGTCCTGGCATGCCCCCACCGGCTCATTGAGCGCTCGGCGGGCGGCGCCGAAAATTCCCAGTACGGCCAGCCCTTCAGGTGGTCGCCGCCGCGCGTAGAGAACATCGATCCTGCAGCGCAGCCATAGCTGGTCCGTACATTGCCTTCGAAGCAGGGCCGCCCTTTCTGGGTCTGGGCAAGATATTCTGATCCCCTTCCCAGTTTCTGAGCGGCGCGGGCCAGTCCCTCGGCCAGCAGGTTGCCGAAGCCCTCGCGATGGTTCATCTTGCGTATCAGCTCAAGGCCGACTTTCTCATCGCCCCAGTCGAGTTCCAGTCCGTCGGTGTCCTCTTTAGTCAGGATTCCCCGCTTGTAACAGTCGGTGGCCCAGGCCAAAAGCACACCGGGTTCGGTCCCGTCCATGCCGTTGTCGTTGCAATACTTGACCGCGGCCATGGCGAAGGCCAGGTTAGAAGAGCCGTACCACTGGCAGAAAGCCCCAAACGTGCCGTATTCGAAACCGTCGCCCGCCAGGCCGGCATAAGGCCCGCTCTTCACCGAGGCATAGTGCCCGCATTGGACCTCGCAGCCAAAACAGGAGGTCTGGCGGTCGATGTACTCCGCAGCCCATCTTTCACCGCAGATTTTTTCAAAATATTCATCGGAACACTGGGTAATGTTGAAATTGTTGAGCAGGCTGTGCCCCATGGCATAGAACATGCGGAAAAGGTACATTGTTCCCAGCTTGCGCCGCGTCTCAAAAAGTCGGACTCCCCGGACTTTCCTCCGGGCATCCCAGCAGGCCTTTTCGAACTCCTCCGGCCTGGCTATCTGGAAGCCCGTGGTTCCCCGCACTGCTACCGCTTTAAGGTTCTTCGACCCCGCCACCGCCCCACATCCCGTCCAACCCGGCGCTCTGACCAGGTTGTTTACCAGGATGGAGAACCGCACCAGGTTTTCCCCCGCCGGCCCGATGCACGATACCTGCACCTCGGGATCCCCCAGTTCCGTCTTGATGGCGGCGTCGGTTTCAGAAACCGTCTTGCCCCACAGCCTCGAGGCATCACGGATTTCAACTTTCCCGTTCAGGATGCACAGCCAGACGGGTCTTTCCGCTTTGCCCCGGATAACCAGCGCGTCATAGCCTGCGGCTTTTAGCTCGGGAGCGAAGAAACCCCCGGCGTTCGAGTCGCCAAAAATGCCGGTAAGCGGGGACTTAGTGACGATCTCGAACCGGCCCGAGCTGGGGGCCATGGTGCCGGTCAGCGGGCCATTGGCGTAGATCAGGACATTACGCGGGTCCAGGCCATCCTCCACCTCAGGGCCAACTTCATCCCACAGAATCCTGGCGCCAAAGCCTTCACCCCCCACCCATTTCCGGGCAAACTCCGGTTCCAGGCGTCTCTTGAAGACGCGTCCGGAGGTCAGGTTTACTTCAAGGATTGTGCCGGCCCAACCGTACATAGTTAGATCACTCGCTTGGGGAAAAAATGGTTTGAAAAAATATCAAGTATCAAGTACCAAGTACCAACTCCCCACCACGGACTGCAGATAACGCCGCGCCGTCTGCTACTTGTTACCTGCAACTTGAAACTTGTTACTTGCCCTGTGGCGCCGAATATACGCTCAACACCGGCTTCCCCGCGCCCTGGGCCTTCGCCGCCTGTATTGCCTGCTTGGCTACCCTGTGTTCCATTATTTCCCGCTGGCGGATGAGATTGCTGATCTCCGCCGTTTCATAGCGCAACGCCTCGCGGGGACACCATTTCACACACTGGGGGTCGCCCTGGCAAAGGTCGCACTTGAGCATCAGTTTCTTGCCGGAATCGAAGCCGATGGCGGCATAAGGGCACACGATCATGCAGGCCTTACAGCCTACACAGGCTTCGGCGTTGATGATCACCGCGTCGGTCTTTGGGTCGCGGTACATGGCGTCGACGGGACAGGCATCCATACAGGGCGCCTTCTCGCACTGCTGGCAGAACATGGGCATGTTTATGCCCAGCGCCTCTTCTTTGAAAACGTGGATCCTTGCTACTGACGGCCGGATGGTCCCCTTGTCATGGGACCACGAACATATCAGTTCGCAGGTACGGCAACCCCCGCATTTATCATTGTCCACAGACAGGATTTTCCGAGACATCTTCCCTCCTGATTATGATGGTCTCAAAAGTAATGACATGATTGAAGCCAGAGCGTTCAGCCAGGCTGCCGTAATTTAGCACAGGCTAAAGGGAGTGTCAAATCCGTAGCTGGGTTCAAACAGGCAACAGGTAACGTAGGGGGATGCCACGGGGTGGCAGGTGAGCCAGGGCGGGGGCGGCTCGCCCGCCCGGGGCTGAGTGGCCTCCGTAGCGGCACGCTGCCGCGTGCCTCGTGGCGATGAAATTCCTATGCATGTGTGTGATACAAAATGGCTAACGTGTGTGATGCCAGATTGTGCGTTAGAGGACCAACTTGAAAAAATCAGTGGTATAATCATTCGGCACCGAGTTGGAGTGGTCCACAACTTGCAGTCAGGAGGTTAATGTGTCGAAACCCAGCTTTGCCGATGCCGCGTACAGAATACTCGAGAAACAGGGGCGACCTCTTTCTGCGGATGAGATTACCTCCTTCGCCCTTTCTGAAGGGTTGATTTCGACGTCTGACCGCACTCCTTCTGCCACAATGAGTGCCCGTCTGTACACTGACTTAAAACAGAAAGGTCCCAAATCGAAGATTTACGTTCCGGTAGCGGCGCAGTTGATTGTAGATGTAGTCGCAGTCCGGCGCCGGGCGATGGACCGAGCTTGGCAAACGCTCCGTGGGAAACAGAAGGGTATCCACTTGGGCTTCAGTCAGCGCTGTCGCGTCAGGCCACTTTAACCCCGCCGCCTCTGCCCTCCTCAGGTAGTCGGACACCGTGCTCCGGGCTACATTGCAGCTTTCTGCGATCTGCCTCTCGCTAAAGCCGCACTCGTGCTTTAATCGTAGGACTTCCTTGGTCTTGCGCATTGGCAATCTCCTGTTGGCCATAGAATCGACCTCCTTTGGGGCCGATTTTATGGCATCTTATTGCCCAGCGCCACTCCCTCAACTCCATCCCTTAAGGGGGTGGCCGAATTACTCCGAGACGCCGGCCGACTTAGTCCGAGATGGTGGCCGATTTGCTCCGTGCACGCGGCCGATTTGGTCCGAAAAACGCACGAACAGCCGCTTCACCGTATTCGATCACAGTGAGTTCAGCCAATCTGCTTGTTATTATGTTGTCTTGCTCCGTTCAATAGAATCAATCATTTTTAATGATGCCTTAGCTATTTCACTCCCTGGAAACTCAGTGAACGTCTGATGATAGTATTCTTTCGACTTGGCACCATCCCCGGCCAGCGCGTGACAAAAGGCGACGTTTAGCAGAGCCATCTCGCGATAGCTTATGCGGGATGACGAAAACATAGTCAGAAAACGAAAATCATCCACCCATTTGTTCGTTGTGAAGAACCGATAGCTTTCCTCAAAATGAGGAATAGCTTCCGCATATCGCTTCTTCTTGTACAGGGCAATCCCTCGCCGATGTTTCTTGGGAACGAGCAGCCTCAGGGATATGCTCAGTAGCGCGAAAACGAATGCTCCAAGTAGAATTGCTTCGTCCACGCCAGCGAAATGGAGCGCGGCCATGGTCAGACCCATCACCAACAACTGAGGTAATAACGAAACCCACGCTATTTGCCTTACGATCGGTTGTCCTGATGACAAATTCTCGTCCTACAATCAAGGGCTTCTTGGAGAATTATACTGTGGGGTCTTTGATTGGGCAATAGTTTGAGGGCTCGCGGGAGCACAGTGTGGTTGCACAAAAAGCCAGAATGTTAAACGAATTGACTATCTACCCCTTTTTGAAGCCAACTCCGCCAGTCTGTCCAATGCCACCTTCATAGCATCGAGCTCTCTTCCGTAGCCAGCCCAATCGCCCCCTTTGAGATGCTGCTGAGCTCGATCGTAGTGCTGCCGGGTCTCCTTAATCAGGTCAGCAATGTCATCGGATATGGCCCCATCCGGTACTGACGGAATCGCAGGTTTCGGTTCAACTGGTGATGCTTCAGCACCAAAGATAGCTTTAATGCTCTCTCCTAACGCAGCTCTCATAGCGATACGGTCGCCAGCAGCCACAATGACCCGCTTCAGCTCGGGAAGCCCACCGGCCTCCGCCTGGAGGAAGACCGGCTCGACATATATGTAGGACTTGCCGAGAGGAATCAGCAGCAGGTTACCGCGTATCACGCGAGAGCCGCCGCGACTCCACAAAGCCAACTGCTCGGTGATGACCGTATCCTGTTGGATTCGATTCTCAATCTGGCTGGGACCGTAGACCAGGCGCTCCTTGGGAAACAGATAGGCACGTAGCTTGCCGTAGTTTTCCCCATCAGAGCGCGCTGCCAGCCAGCCAATGGTATTATTCTTGTTCACCGGCGTGAAGGGCAGCATGAGAAGAAACTCCTCCTTTTCCTCATCCGGCAAACGCATGACGATATAGTAGGGCTCCATAAGCTGGTCCTTACCAGCATAGAACTCCTTTGGCACCGTCCACTGGTCTTCCTTATTGTAGAATACCCGCGCGTCTTGCATATGGTAGCTTTGGTATACCGCAGCCTGCATATTGAACATGTCCTCAGGATAACGCAGGTGAACCCGCAAGGACGGGGGCATCTGTTCTACAGAGGTGAAGAGCTCGGGGAAAATGGCCTGATAAGTCCTTATCAAAGCATCCTCCGTATCAGTGACATAAAAAGTCACATTACCATTATAGGCATCAACCAGGGCCTTGACGCTGTTACGAATATAGTTGACCCCGCCCCTGAGCGGTTCGGAATAGGGGTAGCGATCAGTGGTGGTATAGGCATCTTGTATCCAGAACAACCTTCCGTCCATCACTACCAGATAGGGGTCGCCATCCAGCTCCAGGAACGGCGCCAGGTTGTTTACTCTCTGCCTGATGTTTCGATGATAGAGTATCCTGCTCTCAGGGGTTAACTCGCTGCTTATCAGGATATTCAGGTCGCCAAATTGCCAGGCGTAGACAAATCGACGTATGAAACCATCCAGGCTGACTCCATCTCGGCCCTGGTATTCGCCATAGACATTCTTATCACCCATCGGATAGTCGAATTCTGGAGTCATCGTTTTCACAATCACATATTCGTTGGTCTTTTCCCCAAAGTATATCTGGGGCCGCTCTATTCTGAATTCACCAACAGGAGGTATGTCCTTTACCAGCAAACTAGGCAGTCCCTGAGCATTGACCTCATTGACCGGGCTTAAGGCAAGGCCGTAGCCATGGGTGAACTGTAGTTTTCGGTTGACCCAGGTCTGTGCCACTCCGGCGAGCTTCTCTGCGGACAACTCCCGGGCAGCTAGCATGACCTGCCGGTACTCGCCATTGATAACATAGCGGTCGATGTCAACATCATTGAAGTCATAGTAGAGCCGGATGGACTGGACCTGGTTATAGGTGTCCTTTAGTGGGCGTGGATCCCAAAGCCTGATGTTATTAATGGTCACTGCGTTTTGAGCTATATCCTCGCGGCTTGGCACCTCCTGTGCCGGAAAGGGCTGCTCCTCAATCCGGTTAAGGGCGAAGGCTTCTCTGGTGGCCTGGATATTATATTCGATATAGGGCCTCTCTAGAGCCAATTCATTGGGCTGAACTTGAAAGCGCTGCACTGTGGCCGGGAAGATACCCCCGACAATAATGGAAGCAGCGACCCATCCCACAAGGGCGTAGAGGGGCCAGCGAAAGCGGCGCTTTATTATGGAAACTAAGGTCACCGCCGCAACGATGACTACCACTGCCAGAAGTATCCACTGTGCCGGCAGTTTAGCATGCATGTCGGCATAGCTAGCTCCGAAGCCAATCCCCCGTCTGGAGAAGACCAGTTCCCAGATGCCAAGCCAGTAACCCCAGGCAAAAAGGCCCAGAATGACTATGACCAGTCCGCCGACATGGGCCAACAATGGCCGGGCAAGGTCTAACCTGAGCCGCTGCACCATGTAGGTCAAAAGATATACACCCGCAGTACCCAGTATGGTGACTACTAGCACCCCAAGGAGCCACCCTCGCAGGAAATGAAGAAAAGGCAGTGAGAAGACATAGAGGCCAATGTCCTTATGAAAAATGGGGTCGGCAACACCAAAGGATTGAGCGTTGAAAAACTGAAGCATAACCTGCCAGTTGCCCTGGGCCACCAGACCAAAATTAAGACTGAACAGCGCCGTTCCCAGAATAACATTCAGTTTGAGGATGTGCTCCAGCCGGCGCACGACGGCCCAGGGCCAAAAATGCGCTTCAGTCTTGGGCGCCAATCGCGTAGCCAGAACCAGGTTCCCCAAGAAAAAGACACAGAAGATGATGGCCGCAAAGAAGAAGAGCAGTAACCTGGTCCTCAGGATAGTGGTATAGACACTGCCATAACCCAGGCTGTTGAACCAGAGCCACTCAGCATAGAACCCCTTCGAGATGCTGGCGATAATAAACAGGGTCAACGCCCCGGTCAGTATCAAAATCACCTTGGCGGCCGTCCAGCGTTGCTTGCTGGGTTGCACAGGCTTTTCGTATTCACTTTCAGGAAACCATCGCTTCCATTGTCTGTCAAACGAACTCATTGTCCAACTCCTGGCCTCTTCGGGTGCCGCTTACGCTGCAATTGCTGGAGAAAAGCATGGCCTTTTTCGGTCCCTTACACCATCTGCTGCAATCCCCTTTCACCACCTTTTCATCGAGCGGATAGAACTGCCCTATCGCACACGTCTACCGCAGGATCCGAGCTAACCCAACCGCCATGGCGACTAGCGCGACAATGAGTATGGCCCAAATCGTGACCCGGTGGTGCCTACGGACTTTGGCAAGCCTCCGCTCTGAGGCCCTTCTCCACTTTCGCCGACTACTCATATCTACCGCCGATAACCTTGGGGAAACCCTATGGCAGCCCGCCCCGTGTTTCTGGATTATAGACTGCCACTGATGCCCTGTCAAAGCGAACAGACACGAGACCATAGCGAAAGGTCTTCCCTTGTCGATGCCCGATGCACGAACAGGCTTTCCGACAACCGCAAGACCTGTCGCCGCCGGAAAAGGCTAATGCTCAGTTCCACAAGTCAGCGTTATGCGGCTGCTGTAGCCGCACCTCAGTTAAGGCCGCAATGTTGGCGGGACCAAAGACCTGCGGTTCCAGCCTCTTAGCTGTCCCTTTGTGGGCATCCACTAACCCTTGGTGGTATTCTTCCAGCTCGGACAACCTCTGCGCCAACTCTGCGAGGCTCTCTTTCGCCCCGGACCGGTCCACCCCCTTCTCGCAGAAACGTCGGTGTCCCGCTAGACCCTGAGCTGTCTTGAACCCTTTGCCGCAAGAACACCGGTATAGATCCTCTGGCATGATATCCTCCCTATTCTGATGGGCCTAAGTCTAGCACTCGCCCCAGTACAACTTCCAGTATATCCGTCTGCCATACCGGCCAGTACTCGCTACACTCGTCCAGTCGAGACTCCAGGACTGGGCCAGTCTGCTTTCCGGTATCTGGGACCAGTTTGCTTCCGAGTGGGTGCCGTCCGGGTCTCCCAGGACGAAAGGTCCACGACAAACTTGGCATCAACATCGAGGCAATCCAAGCTTCTTTTCCTGACGCCAAAGGCAGACGGCGAACGACAAAGGGATGGGAAGATGTCTGGATTGAATTTGAATTCAAGAGCTCGAATTTCAGACTTCACGGCCATGACCCGAAAGAATGTGACATCATCGTTTGCTGGGAACACGACTGGAAGGACTGCCCGATCGGCGTGATAGAACTCAAGGAAGAAATTGGAAGGCTGAAGCGGAAGTAGCAGAATAAGCCATACAGGTCTTCCCGACACCGTTTCACCAGACGCAGGTTTCATCCTGTCAACTGACCAAAGGCATTAATCATTCCGCCCAGGGGCAAACCTACGTGCCCGCCCGAGGGCGAACACGTAGGTTCGCCCCTACGTCATCGATGCGCCATCACTTGCCCTGAAAATGTCGCTGTCTCCCCCTTTGAAAAAGGGGAACTAAGGGGGATTTAAGAAACAGGCAAAATCC
>CAZFEA010000102.1:0-10402 GCA_964518085.1 uncultured Dehalococcoidia bacterium | reverse complement strand
CAGATTGATGTCGATGTCCAGCTTTTGGGCTATCTCCGCCATCTTCTTCCCCTGCTCCACCAGGAACTCCAGGTAGATTGGCACCCGGATGTCGTGGAAGGCCCTCCAGTAGGCTTCTTCAACCTTCTTTGGCCAGCTAATGAAACCGTGCTCCTCAAACCATGCCAGGCCATGTTCCGGGCCAAGTATGCCTTTCAGGGCCCGGTCATTCAGTTCACGCCACCCGACCTTTTCGTCGGGCCTTAGCCTGCTGGCATCGTCGAACTCGCACAACTGGTTCCAGAATTCATAGGCCTGCCCTCTGGTACCCAGCCTGTCGGCCAGTTCGAGTATGATCTCGGCAACATACTTCCTCTGCGGCGGTGGTTCCATCAAAGGTTGGGTTATGTGGAAACACCAGGGCTCCATTCCGAAGGGATAATTAAACAGGAATCCCAGGCCGCTGGTAAAATCCAGCGCCTCCAGTATGCAGGCATCCGGCAAGACGATGTCGGCAAAGCCCTCGGTGAATTCGGTATTGAATAGTTCGCAGGCGACGACAAACGGGACTTTCTTGAGAGCCCCGGCGACGATCTCCGGGTTGGCGGTGCTCACTATCGGATTGCAGGCCCAGGCAAATATCATCTCGGTCCTGTCGGGCAGGCCAACCTTCTTCCACATCTCCTCCTGGTCTGAAGAGGCATTGAAAATCGAGTGCAGCGCGTTGGGAAAGAGATCGTTCAGCCCCGGTCTCGAGGGCAGCTTCGGCTGGTGGGGGGGCCACGGCTTGTGCCCGCTGCCGGATACCCATGTCCCTCCGGTCACCAGGAAGCCATCGGCGTCTTTCCCCACGTTGACCCTGAACCGTCCGGTCGGCGTCCCGAAACTGACCGAAGGCCAGCCCAGCGTCCCGCCTGGCACATCGGCAGCGCCCAGCAGGTGATTGAGCAGGCTCACCGCGAAACAGGTATGGGCCGAGTTGTAGTGACCCTCGCCCCCGCGGAACAGGACGGCCGATGCCGGCCGGTAAGGCAGGCTTTTCCCTTCGATCATGATGGTGCTGCCGACCGAAGCCGCCGTGGCGAATTCCTGGGCGATGCGGCGTATGGTCTCTGGGGGTACGGTGCTAATCCGCGATGCCTCTTCGACGGTGTATTGTTTCAGATGCTCTTTGAGCAGGTCGAAAGCAGGCCGGCACCGGGTGCCATCTACCTGATAGTTCCCTTCCAGGGCATATTCTCTTATCCCTGGATGGTCAAAGTCCCGGGCCTTTCCTTCCCCGTTATCCCATACTAAAGGCTTGCCGGTCTCCGGGTTTCTCAAATAGCGCAGGTCAGGCCCGATGAGATAGGGGCCGTTGGTCTTTTTCCGGACATAGTCCGTATCTATAATCGCCATCTCGTTGACAATGACGTTGCACATGGCCAGGGCCACTGCCGCGTCCGTACCCGGGATGAGGGGCACCCACTCGGTGGCCTTGCCGCCGGCGAAGTTACAGATGGGGTCAAAGACCACCAGTTTCATTCCCCTGGACCTGGCCTCGGCGGCCAGCCTCATGGTTATGCCGGCGGAATGACCGGAGCCATGCCCTTTACCGGCGCCAAACAGCACTGCATAGTTGCAGTAACGGAAATCGGAGGTGACCGACCAGGCGCCATGCAAGATGCCGGCTGCCATGTGCGCCCCGTTGCCGCAATGCAGGCCGCTGCCGCCGGCCCAGTTTTCCGGTTCCCCCCTGGCCGTCCGGCACACGGACCTGAGCTGCCGGATAACGGTATAGCTGTTTATCGGGGCATGGCTGGTGCCGGCTATGATCAGGATCCTGGCCGGATTGTCCTCCACTATCTTCTTCATCTTAGCCGAGATCTCGCAGAGGGCTTCTTCCCAGGAGATCTCCTGCCATTTGGGGTCGGCGGTGAGACCCTTCTCGGGATTCGTCCTTTTCAAGGGGACATTCAGCCGGTTGGGGTCATGCAGCAACTGGAGGCTGGCCACACCCTTTCCGCACATGCCTCCCCTGGCGCCCATAAAGCTGTCCGGATTGCCTTCCAGCCTGGTCACCACGCCGTTGACCCTGCGGCCGCGTATGCCGCAGAGTCCATAGCACATGGCGCACTGGGTGGGAATCCACTTATCTTCGAAAATCTTTGGCAGGGCTAATATTCCTTTGCCTTGTAAACCTTGCACAGGGCAGTCTTCAGCGGCCAGCCGCCGCTCAGTTTGTTGCACACGTCCGGGTCATCATCGGTCAGCACATTCACGTTGGACTCGAAAACACCGTGCAACCAGGGTTCTTCACCGGGAAGCTCAGGGAACCACCAGCCGTGCTCGCAGTGTACTACCCTGGGGTCGATCCCGTCGAAAAGCCGGCATTTCATCCTTATCCTGCCCCTGGGCGTCTCTATCCATACCCGGTCCCCGTCCTCGATGCCCAGCCCGGCGGCGGTTTTCGGATTTATCTGGACCAGCGGATGAGGCCGCCGGCGGCGTACATATTCGATGTTGCGGTGCTCCGAATGATAATAGGGCAAAAACCTGCCCCCGGTGATCAACATCAAAGGGTATTCCTTGGCCAGTTCGGGCCGGCTGAGCGGGTTCTCGTGGGACTCCTCATAGCGGGGCAGAGGATCGTAGCCCAGCCTGGCAAAGACCGTCGAAGACAGCTCTACCTTGCCCGTAGGCGTGGCGAAGCCTATCTTTTCGTATTTCTTGAACCGCGGAGGCGGGAAGTCGTAGCCGCCGCGTTCCATGAACTCCCTGAAGGTGAGGCCCAGCGGTCCGAGCTGATGGTCGAATACCTGTTCCAGGTTCTCCCATGGCCAGAAGTCTCCCTGTCCCAGCTTCAAGCCGAGGCCGCGGAAGATCTCGTAATCGGTCTTGCGGTCATACTTGCCCGGCACGGTGGCCGGGAGCGCCTGCTCGCCGCCAACCATGTTACAGTCGGTTCCGTAAATGGAGTAAAAGAAGGGCCTTTCCATCCAGGACGCTACCGGCAGGACATAGTCTGCCAGCTCCGCCGAAGGCGTCAGCCAGTAATCGAAAACCACCGACAGGTCAAGGCTCTTGAGCGCTTTGTGTACCAGCCTGGTGTTGGGGTAGGTGACCAGCGGGTTGTTGGCAATGGTCAACAGGGCTCTCACCGGGTAAGGGGTGCCGTTCAGTATCGCCCTCATCGTGGTCGGCGCGTGGGCGATGGCTACCGTCCTGGCCAGACTGTATGGCTTGCCCCACGTTTTTTTCACACTTTGGAGGATCAAATCGTGCCCCGGCCAGGCGAGCAGGCGGAACCGGTCGGCGCCGAGCTGTTTCTTCTTCTGTTCAGGACTGAGTAGGTCCTCCAGTTCAAGCTCCGGCTCCGAGACGCACCGGGCCGGGCCGGGCATGTAGTGCCCCCCGGGGATATCAATGTTACCGGTAATCGCGGCCAGGATATACCTCGCCTGGATAGCTTCGATGGCATTGCTCAAATGTTCCGTCCCCATCCCGTGAAGGCTGATAGCCGGACGGTTGGTGGCGTACATCCGGGCAGCCTCCCGGATCTTGTCCGCGGTGAGCCAGGTAACCTCCGCCACCGTCTCCGGTGGATATTCCCTGGCCCTTTCCTTCAGTTCATCGAAGCCGTGGCACCATCTGGCCACGAACTCTTTGTCGTAAAGACCCTCCTCGATGATCACATTGACCATGGACATCAATAGTGCGGTATCGGTGCCGGGCCGCAATTGAAGCCAGCAATCCGCGAGCCCGGCGGACTGCGTTTTCCGGGGATCGATCACTATGATCTTGATGCCGAGATTGGCCGCCGCCTGCATGCCTTTCCACAGACGCAGCACGCTTTGGGAGGGGTCGATCCCCACCAGCATGATGCAGCGCGTGGCCGACCCCTTGTCTATGGTCAGCACCATTCGCTGCCGCTGCGGCCAGCCGAACATGGCCGTACACACCACGGTCATGGGGGCCTGGCAAATCTGGCTCTGCCCGGCGTAATTAGGGCTGCCCAAAAGGTGGTGGAACCGGCCGTGGGCAAAGGTAGTCGTTCGCGCCGTGCCCATGGTGGAAGCTATAGCCTCCGGTCCGAACTCCTGTTTTATCCGGCGCAGTTTTTCGCCGATTTCGTCGAAGGCCTGGTCCCATGGTATTTTCTGCCATTTCCCTTCGCCCCGTCCCGCCGCCCGCTTGAGCGGATAATTCAGCCTCCCGGGATGGTCCACCCACTCCTTTGCCCCCTGCAATCGCAGGCATGCCCTGGTCGGGGGAAATATCTCATCCGCCAGCGGGTATGTCCGGTCCTCTTCCAGCTTGACGATCCTGCCATCCTCGACATGTACCGCCACCCGGCAGCGAGCGTGGCACATTTCACAAATGGCCCTTTTTTTATCGATGGCCATGGTTCAAACCTTCATTTTTATAAGGTGGCCAAGACGCCGGTCGCGGAGGAGTACGGGGTCCTGGGCCGTGAGCTGTTTCATATAGTCATAGCCTAACATCAGGCCACCCACAACAGCAAAGAAACTGAAACCGGTGCCGAGCACGGTTGGATCGTTCTGGACGATCTTGCCTTTCCATTTGGGATTCAACACGTCCCTGTAGGACCTAAAATCATCATCCCTTGCCATATCGGTGTTGATAAGGATATAAGGGCTGGTAAAAAATTCGGTATTAATTCCATATTTGTCCTTAAAGGCGCGGGTAATGTCCGCCCTGCCGGCGCTTCCCGCCGTGGTATAAATGGAAACCGTTCCTTCTTTTCTGCTGGCGGCCAGTACCTTGTCCCATTCGCTTTGAACGCCGGCGGCAGGAACTTGCGATTTGACTTCTGGAGCTGTTCTTGTTTCAGGCACCGACCCCTGGATACAGGCAGCGAATGATAACAAAATAGATAACACTGTTACAACATTGATAATTCTTGCATTGCATAAGACTCCTTTCCAAAGCTCAGAAATGGAATTCGCTTGTATTTCTCTACGGCCATTCCATGGTAAACCTCAATACAAAGTCAGCGGGCTTGAAAAGATACCAGTTATTTCATCAGTCGTTTTGGTAACATAGGAGTTCACGTATAGCAGGGTGTGCTGATGGTCTTCCTGACAGTAAGCCGCGCAGGCGTCCTCAACCATGATGACGTTGTATCCTCGTTCGGCGGCGCTTCGGGCGGTGCTCTCGACCGCCCCGTTGGTCTGCACACCGGTCAGGATAAGATTTTCCACATTCATATTCCGCAGAATCTGGTCAAGCGCCGTGGAGTTAAACGGATTCAGGGAATTCTTGTCCACCACCAGTTCGCTGGCAAGAGGCTCTAACTTCGCTGCGAGTTCGTATTCAGGGGATCCCCTCATAAAGAAACAACTTGCTCTTTCCCCCAATATAGCGCGGCGCTTCAAATTACTCCATGGTGGTAAGTCTTTAGCTTCTGGAAGCTGGTAACCGAGACGAGTGTATACCACTTCAAGCTGGTGACTCCGGAAAAATTCCTGCAGTTTTAAGATAGCAGGCAAGACTTCCGTCTCGACCCGCCGGTAGTAGTAGCCGTATATTTCGGGATATGCAGGTTTCAATATCTTGCCTATCCCTGCCTCCGTATCAGTATAGCCATGCTGCATATCCAGAATTAGCAGGGCCGAACGGGCGGGGTCGACCTCCCACTCAGTCAGCGCAAAAAAACCGGGGCGCGCTTTGTCCCAGGGAATCTTTCGTCGCACTCTCAGCTCCGGTCAGTTGGCTACAGCTAACAGCCGTGATATATCCGTAATAGTTTCTTCCGTGGTCTTAACAGCCCCGAAAAGCCTGGCGAAGGTTGTCACAGTGACCTGGTGCCTGGTTTCGTCGCTATCCGCGCACGCGTCATCCACGAGGATTACGTTGTAGCCCCGGTCTGCCGCATCGCGGGCAGTACTCTCCACGCAATGTGAGGTGGCAATGCCCGCGACTACCAGGTTCTGCACTTCAAAGGCCCGCAAGTAGGTATCCAAATTGCTCGAGTTGAACGCGCCCGACGTGTTCTTGTCGATGACCGGCTCGTTGGCCAGAGGCGTGAGCTCCTCCCTGAGCTGGTATTCCCGGCTTCCTTTGGGACACGAAAAAGGCGGGGCGCCGGCCTTTCGCATCCACGTCAAGCGTCGTTTGATATTGCCGTCCCTGCCATCGGGCAACAGGGAGCCTACCAGCAGATAGATAACGGGCAATCCGCTCTGGCGAAAGAAATCCCTGAGCTTAACTGTGTTAGGCAATGCCTTCGTTATGGTGGGTTGCTGCTGGTTCGACATATCCACAACGAGCAGGGCTGTCCGACCCGGATCGATTTCCAGATCAGGCAGGCCGAAGGGCCAGTGTTCAATTGGTTTTTGCCAGGTGATGGCACCTTTCAAGCGATATTCTCCTCACATATGTCGGGGGGGCCCTAGCGGCCGGCCAGGGCAGGCGCAAGGCCTGCCCCTACAGGTTCCACTTCTCTCTCACCCGCTGTTCCAGTTCGCTGCTGATGCTTATCTCTTTGGGAAACTCCTGCATCCATTCGAACGGCTTGCAGGCATCGATGATCGCCCGGGAATTGAACAGGGCGCTGGTCGGTTTTCGTATCATCGGGTCCAGGGTGCTGCTCCACAATCTCCTGATAATGTCGATGTCCTTTTCCGGGTCTGAACGCGTGCAAATGGCCCATAATACTTCCTGGATGTTGGTAGGGTCAACATCCTCGTCGACCACGACAACGTACCTTCCCAGGCTGCCGGTCAGGCGGTTGGCGGTGGCCAGCAGGGCGGCCTGCCGGGCGTGCCCGGCATACCTTTGCTTGAGGGAAATGACCATGAACAGGTCCAGACCGGCCGGGTTCAGCCAGACCCCTTTTATGTCGGGGACGCCTGCCTTTTCCAGCTCATTGTGCAAAAGGGCGCTGCCCATCACCACCCGGTAATAGCTGGAATCGGTATTCACCTTGCCCGGCGGCGACCCGAGAATGATGGGGTCGTTCCGGTAGTAAATGCGCTCGATTTCTATGACCGGCGCCGGCTCTTTCTTGCTGGCGTAGTAGCCAACCCATTCCCCGAAAGGTCCCTCGTCTATCTCTTTCCCCGGCGGGCACCAACCCGCCAGGACGATTTCACTGTCGGCCGGGACCGGCAGCCCGGTCACCTCCTCCCTGATCACCTTTACCGGCTCTCCCTGGATTGCCCCGATGAACTTGTACTCGGCCCCTTCAGGAAGACGGATTCCGGCTACCCTCAAGAAAAGCGGGTGATGGCCCACCGAGACCGCCACCGGGCACCGTTCGCCCCTGGCATGATATTGTTCGATGTGTAACTTGGCATGCTTTCCAGGAGTCATAAGCAGCCCCACGGTTCTGGCGTCATGGACCTCGATCCGGTGTGTACCGAGATTGACCGCCCTACCTTCACGGTCCCTTGTTATCACTGCATCACCTGTGCCGATGTACCGTCCTCCATCCAGCTCGTGCCACTTCGGAGCCGGGAACGCCAGCACGTCAACGTGTTCCTGCGATTGGTGGTTTTGAAGGATAGCCCCGCTGCTCACCTGTTCGGGCGGGAACCGGTTAACGGAGGTTTCCCAACCGGGAAGCTTGTGCCTGAAGACGTTCGTTAGTTCCAGGTCCGAGCCTACAGCCTCGGCGATGCCGAAGGTCATGGCGACAAGCCGCCGCGACGAAGTCGAGCAGCTCAACACTCTGCGGCCCGGCGGATAGCCCGGGATGTGGTCGAAAAGTAACGCCTGAGGGTCTTTTCGCCCCAGGTTCAAAGCCGTCAGGGCGCCGATTTCGTTGTCCCAGCCTGCGCCGTCCACCTTCTTGGCCAGTCCACCCCCTTCGGCCGCGTCAAGCCACTGTCTTAAATCAAGCATAGCTTTCCTTTTCTTAGCCTACCCGGTACTGCAGGCTTTCCAACCTGCAGTGACAGGCCAGACCGACAGGCCAGACCGACAGGCTAGAAAGCCTGTCGTACCGGGGCTCACTTCGAAGCTTCTTCCATGATCTTTCTGGTTATGCCCATCCATTTATTTCTGGCTTCCAGCCAGCCCTCCTGTTCGGTGTAATATTTCTTGCCGGCAACCGGCACAAATAGAGGGTCCATGCCTTCGGTGGAAACGTCCAGCCTTGTACTTGGCCTCCCTTCGATCCTGGAGTAGACTGTTTGCCCCTCTTTAGTCAGCAACCAGTTGACAAAAACGGTAGTGGCATTAGGATGGGCCAGATTGGCCAGCACCGCTACCGTTCCGGAGCCCTGGGTCACCCGGTTGTCTTCCTCGCACAGGGCCAGTTTTATGGGGGCTCCCGAAGCCAGGAAACCGGCTATCAATGTTCCGCTGGGGGCAAAGCCGATGGCGTACTTGCCGCGGGCAACGCTCTCGATATGGAGACGGTTATCCCTGGTAATGACTGCCTGCTGCTCTTTGACCAGTCTCCGGAAGAACTCGGCCGCGTCGGCCTCACCCCATAAATTGTATCCAAGGTGGGCTATTACGGCATTGCCGCTCACCGAGGGGTCGGTGCTGATAATCTTGCCCTTATACTGCGGCTTGAGCAGGTCACGATAGCTGGTTAGCTCTCCCTCTCTAACCAGGGTAGTATTGTAAACCACGGCCCGGTTGACCGCCGAAACCATCACCACGCTGGTGCCGTCCTTGTCATAAAACGGTAACTGCCCCGGCCGCCAGGCATTGGGGTCAAGGACCTCCGGAAGGAGGAGGAGCGGCTTGAGAGAGCCAAGCAGTCCCTGCGGCTTCATCAATACCATGGTTGTTCCGGGACCGTCTCCAATGACATCGGCATACAGGAGGCCGGCATTCTTTTCGGCCTGGACCTTGGCCGCTATCGCCGCTCCGTTGCCGAAGCCGGAGAATTCAAGATTGATCCCATACTTGTCCTTGAATGCCGAGGTAAGGGAGGTCCTGGTATCGGGTGACCATGTGCCATATATGACTACCGATCCCTCTTTCCTGGCCTCCCCAAGGACACGGTCCCATCGTTCCTCCCAGGCAGCTTTCGAAGGAAGGGAGGTGGCAGGTCCGGCTTTTGGCCCGGCGGTTGGCGAAGGCGCGGCGGTCTGGCCGCAGGAGGCCAGGACCAGTGCTATTGGCGCCAGTAACAAGAACAACGATTGGTTCATCATTTTCCTCAATGCTTTATCAATGACCATCATCGAGCCTTACTTCAGCAACGGGGCAAACACTTCTTTGGCCTGTCTCATGCGCTCAATTCTTTTCAGGGTCATCTCCTCGTTTTCCGTCTCCAGATATTTGACACCCTCTTTGACCTGCCTGTCCTCATCGATGTACTGCTTCGTTACATCCAGCCTGCGGCTCTGGTCTCCGGCCCCCTTTACCATGATCGTCTGGCCTTCCCTGGTCAGCAGCCAGTTGATAAAGACCGTAGCCGCATTGGGATGAGGCATTTCCCTTATCAGTATCATTCCACCAAAGCCCCCGGTAGCATAGGTGCCTTCCGCGGGTATGATGAATTTCAGAGGGGCCCCGGCCCTCAAGAACTCCTGGAAGACTTCCGGCCTCGGCGCCAGGCCGATAGGGTAAGTCCCTCTGGCCACCCACTCAACAAGCTGCCGCTGGTCACTTATGATTCTCAGGTCCTGCTTGAGCAACTGGCCGGCCATCTCCGGACCCATGATCTCCATCATGTTAAAGGCGTAGAAACTGCTTCCGGCTCCGGTCACCGTGGGGTTGTCCATCACCATCTTCCCTTTCCACTTCGGGTTGAGCAGGTCTCTATACGACTTGATCTCTTCCGGCTTCACCATGTCGGTGTTGATAATGAGCGTTGAACCGGCATGGGTAAGAAAGGATATCATCTTGCGCTCTTTGTCAACAAAGTATATTCCTCCCCCCAACCATGCTTTGGGGTCTGTCGCCTCAGGGTGTATCAGGGCCGGCTGGATATCATCCACCAGCCCCGCCGTCTTAAACTGCACCAGCGCCCCCACCCCTTGCACCAGAACATCGGCCACACGTAGTCCCGCCCTGCGTTCGGCTTCTATTTTGACCAGTAGTTCCTCACCCCGGCCGGCGGTCATCTCCAGGTCTATGCCAAATTTCTCCCTGAAATTCTTGATCAGGTCGGCACGCAGGCCGCCGGCGGCCTGGGAATAGACCACCACCCTGCCTTCCTGCCTGGCGGCGACCAGCACTTTGTCCCACCTGGCTTCCCGTTCCGGCTTGACCACGGAAACAGGCGCCGCCACCTCGGTGTCCCCCGGCGGCGGCGACTCTTTCGTTCCCGCCCTCTCTCCTGCCGCACACGCCAGAAAGAAGACCAGCGAAAGACACGTTAGCAGGGCAATTTGGAGACTCTTCAATTTGTACTCCTCCTTGTGATAGCTTACGAAGCGGTCACGCCCGCCTGCGAGCGCCATGAAGCATGAAAAACCATGTCCCCACAGGCGGGGACGCCTGTGGTACCGGTATT
>CAZFEA010000101.1:10237-10468 GCA_964518085.1 uncultured Dehalococcoidia bacterium | reverse complement strand
CGGTACTGCAGGCTTTCCAGCCTGCAGCGACAGGCTGGAAAGCCTGTCGTACCGGTTCGCACGGGCAACGTGCCACTGCCAGAACGGCCCCCGGCGCTTCGCCCTCACCCCATTCGCTTCGCTCAGGGCAGGCTCTGACCCTCTCCCATCAAGGGAGAGGGGAACCATTCTGACGCCGTGATACTCCGCCATCCACGATTATCGACCAGCCCGACAAGAACCAGCTGACGA
>CAZFEA010000101.1:0-10227 GCA_964518085.1 uncultured Dehalococcoidia bacterium | reverse complement strand
AGGAGCTTCTCACCATTGTCTTGACTACCGGAAAGGATATCAGCAGGAAAATCCCCAGGAGGACTATCAAGCTCCACTTCAGCAGGCGGACAAACCGCTGGATCTTATCCATCAGGTGAGAGGTTGCACAAACTATATAAGGTACATATTAAACCAATCATTTGCGGCCGGGCAGTCTGAGGGCGATCCCCTCCACGGTGGGTTCGCGCAGCCCCCCAACACCACGCCACTTCTGCGCTTAACCCACCTTACTAACTCCCATCAAGGGAGAGGGGATCAGAGCTAATGCCGGGAGACTCCTCCATCCACGATTATCGCCGAGCCGGTCATGAAGTCGCTGGCGTCGGAGACAAGATAGTGGACGGCGCCGACCAGGTCCTCGGGCATCTCTTTCCTCTTGATGCACTGCTCCCTGATGTTGGCCTCGATGGCTTTTTCCTGGCCCTCCAGGAGATTGATGGAAGCCTCGGTGAAGGTGAGCCCGGGACAAACCGAATTGACGGTGATGTTGGCCCTGGAAATGATGGGCAACTCCACTGCCAGCGCCTTGGTCATGGCGTACACCGCCCCTTTCGAGGCGGTATAGTGCAGCATAAAGGGCGTTCCCCGCAGGCCAACGGTGGAAGCGATATTTATGATCTTGCCTTTGCCCTGTTTGCTGAACTGGGGCAGAACGGCCTTAACGCAGTTCCAGATGCCTTTGACGTTGATGCTCATCACCCGGTCCCATTCGGCCTCGTCGATCTGGAGGACGCTCCGGGACTTAAGCCCGCCATAAAGGGCGGCGTTGTTCACGATGGCATCGATGCGGCCGTAAGCGGCGACCGCGGCTTCCGCCATCTGTTTGGTACTTTCGAATTTGGTAACGTCGGTGTGGACGAAAATGGCGTCGCCGCCTTTTTGTTTGATGGCCGCGGCCGCCCCGGCGCCCTTATCAGCGGCGATTTCGGCGATGACTACTTTAGCGCCATCGGCGGTCAGGTCTTCAGCATAGGCCAGGCCGATCCCGCCCCCTGCCCCGGTGACGATGACAACCTTATCTTTGACCGACAGACTCACTATAACCTCCTTCAAGACAAATACGAAACCCTAAGCTCTAAATCCCAAACGAACCACTGAAATTCAAATTCCAGCCAAAATGTGTTTGCGGCAATTAGTTCCATTCCGGTCAATTTGAGGGCGAGCCACCGGCTCGCGACTACGGACTGTTTGACTGTTCAGACTGTTCAGACTGTTTAGACCGAAGGCACGTGCAACGTGCCGCTACGGACTGTTTGACTGTTTAGACTGTTTAGACTGTTCAGACTGCTCAGTATGGCAGGTTCTTCTCCTCCCACGGCTTTCTCAGGCCGAGGTCTTCGGCCATGATCTTGTAGCAGTTGTAAGACTGATAGGACCCGGCAAAGCCCCAGGGATGCCAGGCCGACCCGGTGGCATACAGGTTCTTGATCGGCGTCCGGTGCCGCGCCAGTTCCGGTACCGGCCGGTATTTGCCTATCTGGCTGCCGGTGTTGTCAATGACCGCCCAGTTGCCGGTGGGGGCCATGTTCAGGTTATGGCAGATGTCGTAGGGACTGATAGTGGCGCAACCGATGACCTTGTCCCAGGACATGTTCCGGGTATGCTTCTGCATGATGTCGATCACCTGCTGGGAGTGTTTCTTCTTGTAGTCGATCCATTCCTTCTCGGTCAGGGCGTCGGCCGGGACGACGAACTGCTCGGTCATCAGGCAGGCTTTGCCTTCCGGTTTGCGGGTCTTGTCGGTCAAGGAATGGTTGATTATGGTCAGCTCCAGCTCATCGGGGTTCTTGCCCAGCATGCGCAGGGCGCGTTCCCGGACGATGCCCTCCGGGTCCTTGGTAGTCAGCGACAGACAGAAGATCTTGTTGATGTCCGGTTCTTTCTGGGCGGCGACGTAGTCCGGCTGTTCGTGGAGCGCCCAGGTGTACCACATCAGGCAGGTCATGCGGCGTTCGATGCCCTCGACCCGCCGGGCCAGCCGCCAGGGCAAATGTTCCCTGCCGATGAGCCGGAAGCAAAGATTGTAGGGGTCCAGGGTGCTGATAACGGCCTGGCGGGCCTTGACCTCGGAGCCGTCGCTCAGCTTCACCCCGGTGGCCTTTCCATTTTCGATGATTACCCGGTCCACTTCGCGCTCGGTGTATATCTTGCCGCCATTGGCCAGGATGATCTTCACCGCTACGTGGGCGTAGCTGTGAGTCCCGCCTTCGAGGCCAGCAGTGCGCGGCGCCAGCCAGGAAAGGCACAGCAGCAAAGAGATGGCCCCCGTCCCCACGCAGTCCGGGGCGATGCCCAGGTTGGACATGTTCAGCCTGCCCAGGAAAGAGCAAAAGGCCTCGCTCTCGAAGCAGTCGCGGAAGACTTCCAGGGGGGACTTGACCACCCAACTGGGATCGAAGCCGCTTTCCGGGTTGGCCATTAGCCGGTCGAAGGCGTCCGGCTGGTCGACCGGCGGCGGCGGTGTGCAGCACCACTCCAGCTCCGCCGGCATGTACAGCTTGCCCAGCTTCTTCTGGAAGCCCGCCCAGGTCTCGGCGTCCCGGGGGGAAAGGGAGGAGATGGACCGCATGGTCTTTTCCTGGCTGCGGTCGATCTTGCGGTTGTACAGGATGATGCAGGAATCGTCCTCTTTGAAGATGGCGCCGGTGCCCATCACCTCGTTGTAGCGGGAGCCGCCCCATTCCACCCACTCGGGGAAGTCGCGGTCCAGGGTGGGGTGGTGAAGAACACCCACCGCCGTGGCATGGTAATCGGCCAGAAAACCCGGCGCCGGGCCCTCATCGGTGCACCAGCCGCCTCCGGCTTCGAACTTCTTTTCGAAAACGCCCACCGACATGCCGCCGTACTTGGTCAAATACATGGCCAGGGCGAGGCCTTTATTGCCTCCGCCCACGATTATGGCATCATAGGTTGCGTCGGGCATAAGATTCTCCTTCCAGAAAACCCGGTACCATCCGCCTTTGGCGGATCCCCGCCTGTGTAAACACGGGGTTTATATCCTTCCGCGAAACAGGGAAAATCCCCCTTTTCCCCCCTTTCGCGAAAGAGGGAATTTTGAGGTCTCCCCCTTTGAAAAAGGGGGATTAAGGGGGATTTAGACATTCCCAACGAAGTTTCGCGGCAGGATCGTTTATGCTTGATGGTGTTTGCTGGCGATCATCGGCGATCGCGACCTTATTGAAAGGGGCATTAGGCATAAATGGAAAGAAGCAGGTCATTATAACAAAAAGGCTGTGGGACATCCAAAGCGTCCGCCTCCGGGGTGCCGGGGGGGATAGCAGCACGGCGCCCATGCGCGGGTGCGGGCTGCGTAGCCGCGAGCCGCTGGCTCGCCCTTGCATTCCTGATGGGCCGAGTAATCAACTACCAACGTTCGGGGCATGACCAACAACCCGGTCATCCCCGGTGCTAATGGTGCAAAAAAGGGAGAGGGGACAGAGGCACGCGGCAGCGTGCCGCTACGGCTGAGGTGACAACGCCTCGTCTGCTTGCTTTGACACGGACATGCTTGGTAAAATGTGGCGCCCTGCCGGATTACCCGGCAAAAAAACTTACCAAGGAGGATGTCCATGCGCCAGATCAGTCCCAATGTTTTCGTGCAGCAGGAGTGGCAGGGGCCGAGCCTCGGCCTGATCGTTACCCGCGAAGGGAATATCCTGGTCGACAGCCCCGACGCGCCTACCGAGGCCACCAAATGGCGGAAGATGGCCGAGGAGAAGGGCCAGGTAAGCTACCTCATCAATACCGATGGACACCCCGACCATCACTACGGCGACTATTTCTTGCCCGGCGTCCTCATCGCCACCACCGGCGCCCGGGACATCATGGCTGCCACCTCTAAAGATGAGGTCATGGCCAGGGTCAGGAAGGTGGACCCCAACGGGCTCAGCCTGATGGACAACTACGAGGTAAAAGTACCTTCCATCACTTTCTGGGAAGGCGCCATGGAACTGGACCTGGGAGGCCAGGTGGTAAAACTGTTGCATACCGGAGGCCATTCGCCCAACCTCATCGCTGTTTACGTGCCTGGAGATAAAGTGGTTTTTACCGGGGATAATGTCAACTGGCATCACAAGCTGCGTTTCCATGACGCCGATCCCCGGAAATGGTTGGAGGCCCTGGATACCGTCAGGTCGCTGGACGTCGAGATCATCGTGCCCGGCCACGGGCACGACACCTGCGGCAAGGACTATGTCGATCTTGTCGCCTCTATAATCCGGCAGTGGCTGGACGCGGTGAAGATGGCGATGAAACTCGGCTGGACCGCTGACGAAGCGGTACAACGGATCAAGTGTCCCGACCCTTACCCCACCTCCACCCGCAGCCCCAATACCGAGAAGGAAGTGGACACCCAGATAATCAACCGGCTGTATCGCTATTTCCGGACAGGAACGTAGTCCCTACACAACAGGGTTGTGCGCAAAATGGAAAGAAAAAATCCTAAATCCGAAGTTCTAAATACTAAACAAATTCGAATGCCAAAATCCCAAATCCGCAGCCGGGCGCAACCAAACAATTCTGAGGGGCATGAGCTAGTGATGAGCCGTTTCGATATTCGAACAATGGTATTTTGGTATTGTTTGGGATTTCGGATTTCGTGCTTCGAATTTTCGCACTAAGGGTCTGCCCGTAGCGTAGCCCTCAATAGGAACAGTACCACCGACCTAGTACCATGTTTCGGTAGATGTAGCGTTTGTTTCGGTAGCTACCGGCCCACATTAGGTATCACTCACAATTGTTGCATGGCGTGGCGCGGCATATACTGGTGTCAGTTAGTACGCAGCGCTCGCAAAACCACATCGACCAACCTCCAGGATACTCCAAATCCCGGCCAACTCGAATATGCTTTCCAGGAGGCACGCCATGCAGTGGCAAACAGGACTCGCAATATTGGTTTTCATGGCCGTCGTCCTTGCGCCGGCAGCCATCATATGGTATCTGGGAATAACCACTTTTTACAGGAATCCAGCGCACGCACCCGGGTTGTTCCATGGGGACCTGAGATCAGGCTCATGCCCTCGTGGACTCGCCAACAGGCCGCTCTGGATCATGTCATTCGTCATGGTGGCCTACGCGGTCTACGGAATGGGCTTGGCCTCGCGCTGGGGCGAGCAGTTTTCTTTGTTCCTGGCGCTGGCCGCTTCGGTAGTGTTGTTATCCCTGGGGCTTCTGGCGCAGGACAAAATAAAGAGGACACTCGCCAGCCACCGGGCGCCGGGGCTACGCCTGGCAATCATGGTACTGCCGGCATTTGTCACGCCGTCACTGATACGATTTCTGATGGGAGGGGCCGACTGGAAGGTGTTCGTGGTCCTGAGCTTGCTTGGGCCGGCGGTGCTGACAACGGCCTTTTTTGTCCAGTGGTTGAGCGGTACGGGACGGTGCTCGGTGGTCCGGCTGGCTAGCCGGCTGGGATGCCACAGCATCGCCCTCGGCCTTTTCCAGGACTGCCAGAGCGAACCAACCTGTCTACCCGTAGCCGTCAGAAGTTCATGGCTTGACAAGTAGCCAGTACGACAGGCTTTCCAGCCTGTCGGTGCAGGCTAGAAAGCCTGCACTACCGCCGGATTTAATATTTCCTCCGGGCATATCGCCACAGCGCGTCCAGGGCGCAAATAGCATCCTCAGGAAAAGCATAGCTGGGGATGCCATTTTTGGTGAACAGCGACATCCCCTCCCGCTGCACCATCGAATGCCCCGGTACCACCACTATCGGCTTGCCACTGCTATCCCTCAGTTCGATCAGACCGCTGAGCAGCTCCGGGCTCAGCGGCATGAAGCACATCAACATGACCAAATCCACGTGGCGCAGCACTATTTGCAGGACCTTCAGGTAGGGCTCGATTTTGCCCCAGGTAGGAAGCCAGCCCAGGTCAACCGGATTGGTCACATTGGGCACGATGCCGGTGATGGTGGTGAGATAATCGCGCAGCTCCTGCTGGACGTCTGCCGGGAAGTCCACCAACTTCAAATCGGTAGCGGCCAGCGCGTCGCAACTGGCTATCCCGGCCCCTCCGGAACTCAGCACCAGTCCCACCCTGTTGCCCGCGGGAAGCACCGGAGAGACGAAAGCCGCCGTCAGGGAGACGAGTTGTCTGAGGCCGCTGGCGGAGATTATCCCCGCTTGCCTGAAACCGGCTTCGGTAACCAGGGCATTGCTGGCCAGCGACCCGGTGTGGGAAGCCGAAGCCCGGGCGCTGGCCTCGGTCCGGCCGGCTTTCCAGACTATCACCGGCTTGTGGGGAGTGATTTCCCCGGCCAGCTCGAGGAACTCCTTCGGCCGTCTGAATCCTTCGACGTGCAGGGCGATGACCCGGGTCTCGGGATCAGCGCCAAAGTAGCGGACCAGGTCCTCGGTGGCCAGGTCGCACTGGTTGCCGATGCTGACCACCTTGCTGTAGCGCAGCCCCTGTTCGATGCCCAGGCGGGTGAAGTTTTCCGATCCCCAGCCGCTCTGCCCCACGAAAGATACCGGACCGGCTTCCATGGTGACCGGTTCATAGGTAACGACCGTGTCGAACGAGGCGCGGGGGCAGTAAATGCCCATGGAATTGGGCCCGATGATCCTGGGATTACCCCGCGCCGCGATAGCCGCCATCTCCGCTTCCAGTCTCTTGCCTTCCTGGTTCAGCTCGCCAAAGCCTGAAGAATGGATGACGGCAAACTTGATCCCCCTTTGATGGCACTGCTCGATCACCGCAAGTACGCCCCGGGCGGGAATGGCGATAATGGCCATGTCTATTTCGCCCGGGACCTCGAAGACATCCCGGTACACCGGCAGGCCCGCCAGCTCCTTCTCCCGGGGGTGGACGGGATAAATCCTTCCCGGGAAGTTGTTCGCGGTCACGCTCTTCAGCATCAGGCCACCGCCGCCCCAGGCATGGCTGGTGGCGCCGATGATGGCTACCGAACGAGGATGGAAGAGAAAGTGGAAGTCGGGCGTAGTCATATCACAAAATCCGAAATTCTAATCTCTAAATCCGAAACAAATCCGAAATCCGAATAACAAATGACAGATCTAGCCTGTCGGTTTCTAGCCTGTCGGGCTGCAGGGTGGAAAGCTCGCATTACCGATGCCCTCCCACTTCCCACTTCTCACCTCCCACCTCCAGAACTGGTGGGTTCGCGCAGCCCCTGCCGCGCACCACCCCGCCCCTGTGCTCAACCCACCCTACGGACTAACCCACCTGCGGACGCCAAGCGCCACTTCCTGCCCGGCAACCTTGTGGGTCTCAGTGTAGCTGCCCTCCGGGGGCAGGCTCTCGGTAAGCTCGGTCGAAAGCGTCTCCTGCTTGATGTAATCGGCGAACTGCCGGAAGACGCTGGCCGTGGCCGTGCCGCCGGAATAATAGGTGGCGATATGGTCGGTGATGCTGAATCCAGCGGAACGGCGCATGGTCTGCACCAGGTGCACCAGCTCCCGCGCCGTCCCCTCGGCAATCAGCTCCGGGCTTATCCTGGTATCGATGGCCACCACCAGCCCGGCATCCACCGAGGCGGCATAGCCTTCTTTGCTGCGAAAGCCGATCAAGACTTCCTTCGAGGACAGGGAAAAACCGGCCACCGATATCTCGCCCTCACTCTGAAGCTGGGCGAAAATCTTCCTGGCATCCAGTTTGGAAAGCCCGGTAGTTATCTTGCCCAGGTCCGCCCCGTATTTGGGTCCCAGCAGCGGTAGATTGGGCTTCACCTCATAGTTCAGAACGTTGTCCTCGTCGGCCAGCAGCTCCAGGCCTTTCACGTTCAGCTCGTCCATCACCTGCTCCTTGATCCTCTCAAGGCTCTCCTCTTCCGCCCGGGTCCGTACCTTGACCATGGCCCTGGCCACCGGTTGCCGCACCTTGACATTGGCCCGGCTGCGCGCCGACCGCCCCAGGCTGGACAGCTTGATAGCCAGGTCGGTATCGGCCACCAGTTGCTCGTCCACCAGCGACCTGTCGGCCACCGGGAAATTTTCCATGTGCACGCTTTCGGAGGCCCCCGTATTGACCGACCGCACCAGGTTCTGGTACAGCTCTTCGGCGAGGAAGGGGATAAACGGCGCGCACAGGCGGCTCAAGGTGGACAGGCACAGGTATAACGCGGAATAGGCCTCCATCTTGTCCCGGTCGTTCTCGCTTTTCCAGAAGCGGCGCCGGCTGCGGCGGACGTACCAGTTGGAAAGCCGGTCGACGAAATCTTCGATGCGCCTGGCCGCGGTGGTGGGATCGTAGTTCTCCAGTTCCTGGTTGACCGTGCCAATCAGTTGCTGCAGTTCGGAGATGATCCACCGGTCCAGCGGCGCCTGGAAAGACTGCGCCAGGCCGGCCGAGGGATCGAAGCCGTCAATGTTGGCATAGGTGACAAAGAACGAGTAGCTGTTCCACAGGGTGAGCATGAAACGCCGCACCACCTCGGTTACCTGGTCGGTAGAGAACCGGCGCACGTTGCCCGGCGGGGCGGCGGTGAGGAGGTACCAGCGCAGGGCGTCGGCCCCCTGGGCCTCCAGCACCACCGAAGGCCATACTACGTTGCCCCTGGCTTTGCTCATCTTTTCGCCTCTGGCATCCAGGATGTGGCCCAGGCAGATCACATTCTTATAGCTCGGCCGGTCGAATAGCAGCACCGAAAGGGCGTGAAGGCTATAAAACCAGCCCCTGGTCTGGTCCACCGCTTCACAAATGAAGTGGGCCGGAAAATTCTTCTCGAACCGGTCCCGGTTTTCCAGCGGATAGTGCCACTGCGCCACCGGCATGGCGCCGGAATCGAACCAGCAGTCGATCACCTCGGGCACACGCCGCATCTTGCCGCCGCACTTCGGACAGGAAAAGGTGACCTGGTCGATGTACGGGCGGTGCATGTCCAGGGACTCGGTCATGCCGGCCAGTCCCGGCCTGGCCCGCAGCTCCTCCAGGGATCCGATGCATTCGTAGTATTCCAGGCTGTCGCCGCCCTTTCCCATGTGCTCCAGGGGGCGCTCGCAGCGCCACAGGGGAAGCGGGGTGCCCCAGTAGCGTTCGCGCGAGAAGGCCCAGTCCACGTTGTTTTCCAGCCAGTCACCGAAGCGGCCGTACTTGATGTGCTCCGGGAACCAGTTGATTTCTTTGTTGGCCTCGATGAGCCGGTCCTTCCTGGCGGTAGTCTTGATGTACCAGGAGCTCTTGGCATAGTAGATCAGGGGCGTGTCACACCGCCAGCAGAAGGGATAGGTGTGCCGGACGCGTCCGGAGCGGTACAGCAGCCCGCGGGACTTGAGGTCCTCGGTGATGATGGGGTCGGCTTCTTTGACGAATTTGCCGTCGAATTTGGGGAACGGTCCGCATACCTTGCCCTGCAGGTCCACCGTTTCCACCAGGTCCAGGTTGTGGGTCTTGCCTGCCTCGAAGTCTGTTTCGCCAAAGGCCGGGGCGATGTGCACGATACCCGTGCCGTCCTCCATGGAAACGAAGTCGCCGGCGATCACCGGATAGGTGATGCGTTCCGAAGGCGGCTGGCGGCGCACCAGCAGGCAGGTCTTGCGCAGCCCCGGTTTCTCCAGCCAGGCGTCGAACAACGGTTCATACCTGGTCCCGTCCAGGTCCGAGCCGGGGAACGTGGAGATGAGGGTATAGTCCTCCTGCACCGCGCTTTTCAACAGCGGCTGGGCCATCACCAGGTAGTCTTTCGTCTCCGCGGTCTCGATAAGGACATACATCGCTGTGGGATTCACCGCCAGGGCGGTGTTCCCGGGAAGGGTCCACGGGGTGGTGGTCCAGGCCAGAAGGTATACCGGCTTCTGGGCGGCAACGGCGAAGGTGTTCAGCGCCGAGACCGCGCCGTAGACGCCGGGGGCGATCTTGAACTTGATGTAGACCGACGGGTCATCGGTGTTGTCCTTGTAGCCCAGGGCCACCTCGTGAGAGCTGAGCGAGGTGCCGCACCGGGGACAATGCGGGGTAACCTTGTAACCCAGGTAGACCAGCCCCTGGTCCCAGAGCTGCTTGATGACCCACCAACAGGACTCCATGTAGCTGTTGTCCATGGTGATATAGGGGTCCTTCAGGTCCAGCCAGAAGCCGATGCGCTCGGTCACCTGGTCCCACTCTTTGAGGTATTTGAAAACGCTTTCCCGGCATTTGGCGTTGAACTGGGCGATGCCGTATTTCTCGATATCCGTTTTCGAGGTCAGGCCCAGGGTCTTCTCCACTTCCAGCTCGACAGGCAGGCCGTGGGTATCCCAGCCGGCCT
>CAZFEA010000100.1:1409-10550 GCA_964518085.1 uncultured Dehalococcoidia bacterium | reverse complement strand
AATAAGTGAGTGGCGCAGGCCTCCCTGCGTGTGAAATGCTGCTGGTACTACAGGCGCGGAGGCCTGTGCCACCCCCGCCGGGAGAAGAAGGCCTTGATCCTCTGAAGGAGGGATGACTTTATCTTCACCTGGAGATAGAGATCGCCGGGTTCGCCGCCATCCCTGCCGGGGCCGCCGAGGCCTTTGAGCCGGATCTGCTGCCTGCCGGTTACCCCGGCGGGGACCTTGACCATAATGTTCCTGGGCCTGCCGGAGTTTTCCAGCCGGTAGCCGACCTCGCCGCCATTTCGAGCCGTTTCCGGGCTGATGTTAAGCTCCTGGTAGTGGTCCTTGCCTGTTTCGGGGAATTGCGCTCCGCTGCCGGCGCCACCGGTAAATACGAATCCCCTGGCCGAGATGCCGCCGCGGCGGAATTCGAAGCTGCGGTATCCGGGGCCATAGAACTGCCTCAGGATATCATCCGGGCTCCTGAAGCCGAAGGTCCTGGTCAGTTCTTCGAAGACCTGGGCGATATCCGATCCCCGGAAAATGTCTTCCGTGGAATGGGCCCGGGTGAAGCGGTCGTAGGCCTGGTAGCCGAACCGCTCTTTAAGGGCATCGTATTCCTGCTTCTTCGCCGGATTGGAGAGGATGGCATAAGCCTGGTTGATCTCTTTCATCCGCCCGGTGGCCGAAGGATCATCGCCATTCCGGTCGGGATGGTACTGGAATGCCAGCTTGCGGTAGGCCTGCCTGATCTCTTCCGGCGCGGCATCCTTGTTTATTCCGAGGATCTGATAGAAGTCTTTCTGGTCCATTTTGCGCGGGTCTAGCTTATTGTACTAAAAATCAAGGAAGCAATGGTGAAACCACGAATGGACACGAAGGGGAAAGGGAAAAGGGGAAAGGGAAAAGGGAAAAGGGTTCCCTCGCGCCCTTTGCGTCTCGGCGGTTGCTTAATCGGTCCTTTCAGTCTCTATCTCTATCTCTATCTCTATCTCTCGTGTCTATGCCTGCCCTGGCAAACGGGAGCGACCTGGTATATGATGGACTGTGGGGCACAGGCAGGGCCGCCTGTGATACCGGGATTCAACGGCACGGCCCGCCGTGCCGCTACGGGAGAATTAAATGGGCCGACCCTGGTGGTACGACAGTTACTGGGAAAAAGATAAGCCGCCGAAACGCCGCCGGTTTCCGTTGCGCCGGAGGGCATGGGTATGGGTTGGCCTGGCGGCGTTATCCCTCTTCCTGGCTGCGGCCCGGGTAAAATTCCGGCTTCTTCCCGCGGCCTGGATCACCGGGTTTGTCAGCCAGATCAGCGATATCCTGACCATCGCCATATTTGTACGGGCAATACTGTCATGGTTCCGGTTGGGTCGCTACCGCCTGCCTTTGCTTGTCCTGGATGACCTGACCGAACCGGTGCTGGCGCCGCTGCGCCGGGTGATACCGACGATTGGAAGGATTGACATCAGCCCGCTGGTGGCCATAGTTGTTTTGCGGTTGATTCCGGGGATTTTCTCCCGGCTGGTGTAACAGGTAACAGGTAACAGGCGACAGGCCCGCCCATCCCCGGCACGTGCAACGTGCGGCTACGGTCCCCGCCCCGGCACGTGCAACGTGCGTCTACGCCACCCCTGCTATCGGGCGGGCGAGCCGCCCCCGCGCCGCACCCCAGCTTCCCCCTGGCATCGCCCCTACGGCTATTTGCGGCAGCTATCGGGCGGGCGAGCCGCCCCCTGCGCAATTTTTCAATTTTCCAATCGCCGGGGGTGGGCGGGCGTTATTTGAGGTAGTAGACGGAAGGGTCCGTCCCCAGGGCTTCTTGCAACTGGTAGCCCGCGCGCCGGGCTATTAGCTGGGACACCTGGCTGGCGGGGTCGTCCAGGTCTCCGAAATAGCGGGCCTGGGCCGGACAGTTGACGACACAGGCGGGGGTAGCCTCGGGGTCGGTCCCGGGCTTCAAGCCCCGGCTCAGGCCGCGGTCGATGCGGTGCGAACAGAAGGTGCACTTGGATACCACTCCCACCTCGTGTCTCTGTGAATCCGCCCGGAGCTCGAGGGGGAATTTCTCATAAGGTGTGGCGCCGGCCTCGAAGTAGTCCCTGATCCTGTCATTGTAGTAGCGCGACTGGTAGGGACAGGCCATCATGCAGTAGCGGCAGCCGATGCACTTTTCATAGTCAATGGAAACAATGCCGTCCTGGCGCTGAGTGGTGGCCCCTGAGGGGCAGACCTCCAGGCAGCGGGGGTTCCGGCAGTGCATGCACAGCGTGGGCAGGAAATGCCTCTTGACGTGGGGGAACTTTCCGGTCTCGTAGTCATGGACGTGGTTCCAGTAAACGCCGGCCGGCAGGAAATTTTCCATCTTGCAACTGACGAAGCACGTCTGGCAGCCGGTGCATTTTCTCAGGTCGATGACCATTCCCCATCTCATTTGATATCCGGTGCTCGATAATTGAGATTACAGAGATTAACCACAGATTACACAGATTAGCGAAAGATTACGAAGATTACGTAGTTGTTACTTGATCGTCGGTAGTTCAGGCTCTGTACACTTTTACTTTAACCTGGTCGGTGCTGCTCCCGGAGCTGTTGGTGGTCTTCAGGGATATCGGGGTCAGGGGGTTGACGCAGGGCCAACCCAGGTCTCTGGCAAAATTTATTTTCCAGTGATTGAACTGCTGGGTGGTGACGATCACTTCCGGGTGAACCCCCTCGCGGAGCACCGCCCGGGTTCTGATGCGGCCCAGGGGCGATTCGATCCAGATGGCATCGCCATTCTTAATTCCCCGCTTCTTCGCCGTGGCGCGGTTGATCATGGCCCCGGTGTGGCCCAGGACGTTCTGGGCCGCCTCGAACATGAGCGGTATGCTGGCGTTGGCCCCCAGGCTGTACTGCATCGACCGGCAGGATATCATCCACAGGTCATATTCCGGGCCGGTGTCGTAGGCCGACGGGAAATCATGCCAACCGGCCAGGGGCTGGTATTCGCGCAACTGGGAATCCCACCAGTGGATGCCTTTCTCGTGAAGCCTCTGCCCCAGTTCATCGCCTACCCGTTTGACCGTTTCCTGGTAGGGAAGCCCGTACCTGAGACCCTTCTCTTTCATGGCCGCGTGCAGGAACCAGGGGCGGCGGTAGGTGTTGCCCCGGGTGAGACCGGCGGTCCGGGAAAAAGGGACGACGAAGGCGCCGTTGGCCTTGAACCAGTCCAGGCCGTGTTCTTCCCTGCCCTCGGTCAACCACATGGTGGCCGCCCGGCAGGCGCGGTCATAGATCTCCTGGGCAGTGTACTGGCGGTCCATATCCAGGGCGTAGCTGTATGAAGGGGTATGAAGCCGGACGCCGTTGACCCCGCAGCCGGTATTCATGGCCTGGTTATAGTCAGCCAGTATGCCGGTCCTGGCGGCGAGGTCGGTGAAAACGTCGGTAAGCTCCCGTGTGTCGTACAGGGGCTTGATCACCGGCTGGCGGATGGCGAAGCCGGTGTCTTCCCAGAAGCTCTCCCATTGTTTCTGGCCGCCCACCGGGTACATGAAATGCGACTCCAGATCGCTGTGCTCGGGCAGGATGATGTCGGCGAAATGGTTGGTCTCGTCCAGCTCGTAGCCGAAGGAGACCTGGAAGGGGATTCGCTGGACTCCGGCGATAACCGTTTCGGTATCCCACATCGAGACCACCGGATTGGTGCGGTAGGTCAGCCAGACCTCGGGCGGAGACATGGGAGGCAACTCCGGCGGCTGGTTTTTCATCATGTACCAGGCCAGGTGACAGGGGCCGTAAGGCCCCGAGGCCCCCGGCTCGCGGCCGATGAGGGGCATCAGGATGTTCCAGGCGTCGCGGCTCTTTGGCGGCCACATCCATTTCTGCGGGTCCGTGGGAAAGATGGGATGGCTGATGAAGCCATCGGGGTCGGCTTTGAGCGGCGTGGGGTTTATGACCACCTGCTGGCCGACCATTCCTCCGGGCACCTCCAGGGCGCCCACCAGCACCTCCAGCACGTGCTGCGCCCAGACCGCCTCGTAGCCGCCAACCCCGTTGTTGACCGACTTGCCGGTAACTATGGCTACCGGCCGGTAGGGCATCTTGATTCCATCGATGACCGTCTCGGAGCCTATCATGGCGCTGGCGGCAAATTCGGTGGCTATGCGTCGTATGGTCTCTTCCGGCACGCCGGTTAGCTGCGAGGCCCATTTCGGGGTATACCCGGCCACGTGTTGCCTCAGAAGCTGGAAAGCCGGCTTCGCATCCGCTCCAGCCACGGTGTAAGATCCCTCCAGGGCCAGGTTTCCGGCGTCCGGAGAATCGAAGGTCCTGGCGGCGCCGGCCGCCAGGTCCCACACCAGCGGTTTCCCGGTGGCGGCATCGCGGGCGAAAAGGCCGCCGGCGCCTACCAGGTAGGGGCTGTTGGTCATCTCTTTCAGAAAGGTAAGGTCGCAGGACTTGTGCCAGTCCAGTTCATGGAGCAGGACATGGACCATGGCCAGCATGAAGGCGGCATCGGTCTTGGGTCTTATGGGAATCCATTCGGTAGCGGTGGCGCCGGTCACCGAGAGGTGGGGTTCCACCTGGACTATTTTCATGCCCCGCAGGCGGGCCTCGCCCTGGCGCATGAAGGCCGGCGAGCCGGCGCTGGCGTTGGTATTGGAGCCAAAGGAAATGACCAGGTTGCACCTGGGGGTATCGGCGCAGTTCATGAAGGCGCGGTGCCAGAATTCGCCCAGGACGTGCTCGTCGTGCAGGCACTTGACCGAGCCGCCCCGCAGTTCGCGGTCTACCGGTCCCCAGGCCTCGAGGAAGGCCTCCAGCGTGCCGTAGGTGGCGCGGGGTATGCCGTCGGCGCCAGTGCTGAACGCCAGGCGGGGATAGCCGTTCTCGGTGAGGCCCTTTTGCCGTATGGCCTTTAGCTTTTCGGCCAGGGCGCTCAGGGCCTCTTCCCAGCTTATCGGCGTCCAGCCGGGGTCTTCATTCCTGCCCTTCTTGGGATTGGTCCGCTTCAGCGGGGACTTTATCCGGTTGGGGTTATACAGCTTGTGGACCAGCCCGAGGGCTTTGAGGCAGGGCCGGGAGGCCACGCGGCCATGGAAGTCGGCATTGCCCTCGATGCCGACAACCACGCCATTGACCCGGTGCGCCTTGATCAGGCACGGGCCGGTATTGCACTGGATATCGTAGGTTGGGATGCAGGCGTCGTCGTTCATAAAGAATCGAAACCGCGAATTAACGCGAATTGACGCGAAAAGGCGAAAGGGAAAAGGGAAAAGGCGAAAGGGAAAAGGGAATTCCCCCTTGCTTCCTTCCTCTTCCAATCTCTATCTCTATCTCTCGTCCATTCGTGGTCAATCCAGGCAGCCACGCATTCTGCCGGGTGCGGCTAATCTAGCACAGGCTGGTTCGGAGTGTCAAACTTGGAAAGGTCAGGTGATAGCCGGGGTGTAGTGGCACGGTGCCCGTGCCGGGGATGGGCGAAGGTAAAAAGTAGCAGGTAGCAGGTAGCAGGTGCCGGTCCATGCCCGTCCCCCCCGGCGCGGAGACCGCACCGGTACGGGTGGCACAGGCGTCCCTGGCTGTGGGCACGCAGCAACGTGCTGCTACTGGGCACGTGCAGCGTGCCACTACGGTGGCACAGGCGTCCCTGCCTGTGTGGGCACGTGCAACGTGCTGCTACTGGGCACGCGGCCGCGTGCCGCTACGGCTGCACGGTAAAGGTCGCCGATGACGGGTCGGAGGAGATAGGGAAGCGCGCCGTCACCGGGTAGGCGCCGGCGGCGATGGCTGCCGACGGGGACAGGGTAAGGGTTGTGGTGAAAGTCCCATCAGACGTAGTCGTGGGATGCTGAAACGGTTCCCCGGCATCGACCGAACCATTGCGGTTAATGTCCAGGAATACCGGGCCGGAGGCGTCCGACAGGAAGCCGGTGCCGGTGACCGTTATGGTTGTTCCCCTGGGGCCGGCGGTAGGGCTCAAGGTGAGATTCCGTCCCGGCGCCACCCCTGTCGCCGTCACGGTGAAGGTGGCCATCGCCGGGGTGGCGGTAGAGGCCGGAAAACGTGCCCTTACATAGTAGGCGCCGGTGGGGATGGTCTGAAGCCATGGCACGATCAGGGCGGTGGCAAAAGTCCCGGCGGCTGTGGTTGATAGATTTTGATTCGGTTCGGCGGAATCGACCAGGCCATTGCCGTTAATGTCGAGGAACACTGTCCCCGCGGTGCTGGGTGTGAAACCGGTCCCCGAAATCGATATCGTGGTGCCCGTCGGGCCGGAAGCGGGACTTAAAGTCACATTCATTCCGGACACGGTAACAGCGGCCAGGGTCACGGTGAAAATCGCCGATGAGGGGGTGGCGGCGGCGGTCGGGAACCGGGCCAAAACGGTGTAACTGCCCGGCGAGAGGTCTGAAGGCACCGTGAGAATGCCGGAAAACGTCCCGCTGGAGGTTGTTGTCAGGTATGAATACGGTTCGCCGGGATCAACCAGGCCGCTGCCGTTGAGGTCCATGATCACCATTCCGGCGATATTGGGAGAGAAGCCGGTCCCCGAAACCGATATCGTGGTGCCCGCAGGCCCGGCGGTGGGGGTCATGACCAGGTTCAGGCCGGAAGTTGCTGCGGGCAGGGTACCGGGTGGAAGCGGCGAACTGCGCAGCCAGTTGTACCAGGCATCCAGTTGCGCCCGGAGGGTGGCAATATCCTGCTGCAACGCCGGCTGAGATTGGGCTGAGCTCAGTTGCCCTCGCAGCGAGGCGATGCTTTGCTGCAGGGCCTCGTTCCGTGACTTCATTTCATCCAGGTCGGCCTGGGTAGGCCCCGCCGGACGGTTCCGCAGGGTGGTGTTTTCTTGCTGCAAGGCGGCAATCCTTGATTGGCTCTGGGAAAGTTCGGTGCGGACCTGTTGTAGCTGCCCCGCTGAGGTCTCTATGTCCTTTTGTTGAGCGGCTGCGGCCGCCCGGGCCTCGGCCAGTTGGGAGCGGAGACCCTCGGCATCCTTTTGCTGACTGGCGGCCTTCGATTGCACCTGGGTCAGCTCGCCCTGGAGGGACTTAGCCCTGGTCTGGAGAGCTTCATTGTCTTTCTGCATGGCGGTGGACCTGGATTGCAGCCCGGAAAAATCGGACTGGGCCGATTTCAGGCGGTTGGCCGTAGATTCTGCCTGGAGCTTCAGGTCGTCATACTGGCTCCACACCCGTTTCGCCGCCACACATGATCCCGCCCAGGTGCCCAGCACCACAAGCACCAGCACTACCAGAATGCGTAATACTACGGTCTTCCTGTCGGTTTCGTACATAGCTACACGCGGTCCTTTCGAGAATTTGGCGCCCGGGAGTGGCATGAGCCAGGGTTTGCCATATTGTGCCGCGTCAGTAGCGGGTTGTCAAGAGGTTTAACAATGGAAGAGGCTAGTGTCATTTTAACTTCTTTTGTACCTCATTTTAACGTTCCATATACGTTCATTAAACTGTAAGTTAACCATGACAAACTATCCTGGAACTCAAGAGTGTGTTCCTGAGAGAACAGGAACGAAAAACTCGAGTAGAAAGGAGCGTCTATCATGAAACGAATAGCGGCGGTGGTACTTGTTCTTGGCATGGTGGGGGTAGTGATCGTATCTCTGGCAGGCCGTCAAGGAACGGAGGTAACTACCACAGATACGATCTCGGCCTTTGAAACTGGGGAGAAGCTGGGTCAACCGGCTGAGGCCGCGTTGCAGTACCAGGCGGAGCAGCAGCCTGAGGTCCAGGCAGAGTCCCGTGGTGAGCAGCCCGAGGTCCAGGCAGCAGTGAGCAGCAGCCCGAGATACAGGCCGTGTCTCCCGGTGAGCAGCAGCCTGAGGTCCAGGCCGAGTCCCGCACTGAGCAGCAGCCCGAGGTCCAGGCCGTGTCTCCCAGTGAGCAGCGGCCCGAGGTCCAGGCCGAGTCTCCCGGTGAGCAGCAGCCCGAGGTACAGGCCGTGTCTCCCACTGAGCAGCGGCCCGAGATACAGGCCGAGTCCCGCGGTGAGCAGCAGGCCGGAGCAGACCAGGTCGCTGGGATACCTTAGAAAAGGTGAAGCAGAGGCCGCACGGATCCGTGCGGCCTCTGCGAAATCATCACTTCATGGCTCGATACTGCCTCCGGGCGCTGTGGTTTTTTTAGATGGGCCCGTAGTTCCGGCCAACGATGACCAGGTCGTAAATATCCACCATCCCGTCGCCATTCAGGTCGGCGTTGGGGTTGAAGCCGGGATCGCCGGGGCGCCGGTTGAAGGAGGCGATCACCGCCGCCAGGTCGGCGCTATCTACTCTTCCGTCTTTGTTCACGTCCCCGGGAACCAATGCCGCTGCCGTGGTAAAGCTCGCCATGCTCGACCAGGGGCTGTATTGAGGAGCCGAACCCCCCTGTCTGGATATCGCTTTGACCTGCCACCAGTAGGTGGCGCCGGCGGTAAGCACGCCTGGCGGTGGTGCGTAGTTGGTACCGGGGATTTCCACGTTAATGGTCAGGCCGGGAAGGTTATCGATCAACCGGTCTGAGGGCAATGCGGAGGAAGAGGAAGCGACCATCAGGCGATATTGTGTCGCCCCAGGGACATAGGACCAGGAGAAATTGGGTGTTAGCGATACCGCCGCCTGGCCGGGCGCCGGAGACAGGGGTGAAGGAACGACCAACGGCATGGTAGTGAACGTCCACCTGGCCGACCACGGCCCCGGATGGCTGCTGGAATCAATGGCTTTCACCTGCCACCAGTACTGGGCGCCCAGGGTGAAGAGGCCCGCAGCAGGGGTGAACGTCGTTGTCGAAATGACAGTATTGATAACCAGGGGCCCGGAGCCGGCATCCATGGCCGGGTCGGTGGGGAGACTGTCCGCGGCGGCGCTGACCATGAGACGGTAGGAGGCGGCCCCGGCTGACGGATTCCATTGAAAGGCCGGTGTGCCTGAGACCCCGGTTGCCCCATTGGCCGGTGCGTCTAGCAGAGGCGCAGCAACCTGGAAGGTGGTGAAGCTCCAGGCCGCAGACCACTCGCCGGAGCCGTTAGGTGAATCGGTGGCCTTGACCTGCCACCAGTAGGTTGTGCCCGGGGCCAGCCGGTCTGGAGGTACGGAATAGGAGTTGGTCGCGGTGGTGTCATTGATGTTCAGGCCCGGGCCGGTGGTGGCCGCGGGGTCGGCCGGCAGACCGG
>CAZFEA010000100.1:235-1399 GCA_964518085.1 uncultured Dehalococcoidia bacterium | reverse complement strand
CCATGATCCGGTAGACAGGGCTGTTGGCCACAATTGACCAGTTGAAGGTGAGAGGTGCATACGAGACGCCGGTTGCGCCATTGGCCGGCGAAGTAAGGGCAGGAATGCCCCTGGCGTTGAAACTCCACGGCGCCGACCACGGCCCGGGCTGCCCGTTGGAGTCAATACCCTTCACCTGCCACCAGTAGGTCTGTCCGGGGCTGAGCACTCCGGAACCCGGCGCGAAGGAGTTGGTGGTAACCACGGCATTGATAACCAGGCCTGTCCCGGTATCCGCCGACGGGTCGGCCGGCAGGCCCGACTGAGAGGTGGCCACCATGACGCGGTAAGAACCGGCCCCGGTAAGCTCCGACCAGCCGAAAAGCGGTTTGCTGGAGACCATGCTGTTGTTGGGGGGATTCACCGGGCTTGGCGCCGCCAGCGGGGTGGTGAAGCTTGGGGCTGGGGCAGACCACGCGCTTTGTTCATACCCGGAGGGGGACATCGCTTTGACCTGCCACCAGTAGGTGGCGCCGGCGCTCAGCGGCCCCGGGGGCGTGTAAGAGGTCTCACTGGTGGTGGCAGTGACCACCAGCCCGGGCCAGGTGTCGAGCACCGGGTCTGCAGGCAAGCCGGAAGCAGGGGTGCCCACCATGATCCGGTAGAAAGATGCCCCGCTCACCGCCGACCATCTAAAAGTCGGGGTGAGGGATGAAACCGGACCCGACGGGCTGATGGGTGATGGCGAGGGAAACTGCATCCTGATTGCTGTCGGCGTCAGGTCCGCGTTCCAAACAAAGTCCTGCCTCAATCTGATGAAACCCGGCGCCTGGTTTCCCGACACCGAGGCGAAGGGGCCGACCCCGTTGGAGAACCTGAGTACCTGGAACCGGGCGCCCGGCTCCATTTCGAAATTGGTTGCCACACTGATCTTCAGCGTGCCGCCCATGCGCGCCCAGCCGGTAACAATCAACTGGTCGAAGCCGGCGCCCGCCCCGTAGTTGTTAATCTCGATATCGAGGGTACCCGAGGCCCTCTGGGTGTAGTCGCCGGTTACCGTGAGGATGCCGGGAGATCCCCCCGGGGCCACCGTGCCGCCGCTCCCCAGGTTGCCGGTGATCGTCCCGTTGCCCCAAAGAATTCCTGATATGATGTCAATATCAATAAAGGAGATCGTGCCGTTGA
>CAZFEA010000100.1:0-220 GCA_964518085.1 uncultured Dehalococcoidia bacterium | reverse complement strand
CAAAAGTCGAGCCGGCGCCGACGGTGATGTTGCCGCTATTGCTGAACTGGTCCGGGGTGGTGAAATTGCGGCCGTTGCGGATGGTGAAACTGCCTGCGGCGAGATTGCCGGCAAAGCCGGCCAGGGCGTCGGCGCCGGAGGTATTGACAATGGCCGAGGAAGGGCCATCGAGAACTATGGCCGCGGCATTGGTCCCGATATTGGCGCCGGGGAACTTCAG
>CAZFEA010000099.1:0-10585 GCA_964518085.1 uncultured Dehalococcoidia bacterium | reverse complement strand
CCCTCTTTGGGGTGCCGGTTGATGACCAGGTCGCCGGTGCCGGGGTAGCGGCCGCCATCGAGTTGGTGCCACAGGGGGGTGGGGAATTGGTACAGGTCCACTTCGCCATCCCGCTGGACGTTTTCCAGTAGCGGTCCCCTTTCCACGTAAACCGGCGGTATGGCCTTCAGGTCTTTGAATTTCTCTTTACATAACCGCACCAGTGCAACGTTGGGGGTCCCCGGCGGGAAACCCAGGGCGATGCCCAACCGCCGCGGCTGGGAAAGCAGGTTGCTGACCACCCGGTAACCGGCCGGATAGCCCTTGATGTTGTCGAAGAGAAGGGCCGGGCCGTTCAGTTCATCCGATAGCTCGGTGATGGTGCCGATTTCCAGGTTCCAATCGGCGCCGTTGATGGTTTTGAGTTCTTTGAGGCTTTCGAGTTTGGTGAGAAAGGGGCGAAGGTCCATCGGGCGACTCCTATCTAAGACGTAAGATTCAAGATTCAAGAAGGGACACGGTCTCCGGCACGCGGCAGCGTGCCACTACTGGCTACTGACCACTGACTTCTGGCTACTCGGCACGGCGCGCCGTGCCGCTACTGTCTTCTATCACCGTGTCAAACAGGTCGGCCTCGCCGATCAGGCAGACCTCGGTGGACAGCAGGGTGGCGCAGGCCGGGCAAATGTACAGGCGTATTTCAAGCTCTTTATGCAGCCGTATCAGCGGGCCCAGGGCCTCCGGGGCCGGCTTTTGTACTATCGAGAATTCCTTCCAGTTTTGGTCCGGCGGGCAGAACTGGTGTCCGCAGCGGCAGATGACCCTGGTCTCGCCGCCAAAGCGAGACAGCTCCAGGTATTCCCCCAGGGGCATGACCCTGGCGGCTTCCGGACCTGTTAGTTGGGCGGTGAGCGTGCACGTGCAACGTGCTTCTATGGCCTCCCCACGGCGTGACTCTACGGCCTCCCCAGGCACGCGCAGCGTGCCACTACGCCCCTCCGAGCGGTTTGACTCTACGGCCTCCCCAGGCACGCGCAGCGTGCCACTACGCCCCTCCGCGCCAGCGGCCAGCCGCTTTTGCTTCGCCTCGCGGCGAGCCTTTTCGGTGCCGGTTTCGTCTATCCTCTGCGCCGCCGTGTCGACAATGACGCCGTACAGTCTAAGCGCCCATTCCGGGGTGACGTACCCGTCCAGGACGTCCTGGAGCACCTTCTGCGGGTCGCGCTGCAGCGGGTCGCCCCACCCCCCGCCTCCCTGCCAGGTGTATTCAAAGACCTCCGCAGGTCCGAGCTGGATGCGTCCCGGCTTGGCCCCCAGGTCGGCAAGCTGGCCCCCGGCCTGCTCCAGCGAGGCCGGGATTTGTCCCTGTTTGAACTTTTCCAGTATTCGGGACTGGCGGGCCAGGCGGCTGTAATAGCAGGAGCCGGGGATGCCGCCATAAATCCCGGCGGCGTTGGGGACCTCGGCCCCGTGGCCGATGAGCACGCCGGTCTGCGCCGGCACGTCATGGATCACGAACGACAGGCCGCCGGTGTTGCCGCCCCGGTACTTGCCGGCGCCGCCGCTATCCGGCAGTATTCCCCGGTTCAGGTACAGGACGGGCACTACGTTCTCGATGCTTTCCACATTGGCGATATTCGGCGTCGGCATCTGGGCCGCGCCCTGGGTGTCGATCCCGTCGCGCCGGTCATAGGCGCCCTCACCGCCGATCATCGGGTCGAGGAACATCGTCCCGTAAATCTGGCCGTACTGGTCCCGGCCGCTGAGCATCAGGTTGACGAAGGTGCCGCAGGTGATGCCCTTGGCTTCTTGCTTATAGCTGTCGGTGCATGCCAGGAGGCGGGAAAGGGCCATGGTGCAGATGTTGTGCACGATGCGCATCACCGCCGTGGGGGCGCCGCTCACCGGGGCCGGCGGCTCCGCGTTGCAAATGGTCCCCCGGGGGGCAACGACCTTGATGGGCTTTTGCAATCCCCCGTTCCAGGGCAGGTCATAGGCCAGGTTGATATATAGCGGGCTGAGGATGCCGCCCCACAGGGTGGCCTCGGTGCCGTTGATAAAACCGGGGCTCTGGGGCGACGACCCCGAGAAATCGAAGGTGAGCGTGTCCCCGCGCTTGGTCAGTTCCAGGCTTATACGGTAAAGCCTGTTCTGGTGCCCGTCGTGGTCCAGGAAGTCCACGGCGCGGAAGACGCCGTCGGGAAGCTCCAGGAGCCTGGCCCGGAGCTTCTCCTCGGCCAGGTCAATCAGCCGCTCCATGACCCCGCGGACGGTCTTCAGGCCGTAGCGTTCGATAAGCTCCAGCCAGCGCCTGACGCCGACATTGTTGCTGGCGATGAGTCCTTTGAGATCGAGCCCGATAAGGAACGGGATGCGCGACTGGGACAAAATAAGGTTCCAGATGTCACTGCGGACAGCGCCTCTTTCCACCAGCTTGACTGGCGGGAAGGAGATGCCTTCCTGGAACTTTTCGGTGGCGGTGGGGCACCAGCTTCCGGGCATCATGCCGCCGACATCGAGCTGGTGGGCCACCGTGCCCGACCAGCCGATGAGCTTGCCGCGGTAAAAGACCGGCGCTACTATGCCGACATCGGACTGGTGCAGCGCGCCGCGCCACGGGTCGTTCAGGAAGAACATGTCACCGGGCTTGAAGCCGGGGTTCTGGCGGCATTCCTGGATTATCGACCGGACCATGAAGTTGATGGAGCTGGCATGGGGAATAAGCTGCTGGCCCCGGACGACGACGCTGCCGTCCGGCAGGCACAGGGCGTTGCCGAAGTCGGAAGACTCGGTCACCACCGGCGAACCGGAGACGCTCTTCAGCGTTATCGATTGCTCGGTGGCGATGGCCTGGAGCTTGTTCTGGACAACCTCGAAAAGGATCGGATCGATAGTCTTCTTGCTCATATTCGCCCCGGTACCACAGGCGGCCCTGCCTGTGATTCTGTTCGTGCCGGTACCACAGGCGTCCTTGCCTGTGAGCCATGGTCTTCACACAATGTAAGAATCAATTAAACCGCAAAGACGCAGAGAATTAGCTTGGAACCACGAATGAACACGAATGCTGAGAATCAATATCTAAGATTCAAGATTTAAGATGACAGGAAGGACGACTTGGGCTGGAATCACTGGAAATGCAAGAGCGGGCCAGCGGCCCGCGGCTACGGGACTTCCCCGCCCGCCCCGGCACGCGCAGCGTGCCCTTCTGTCTTCTATCTCCTGTCTTCTCTAAATTCGCGTTAATTCGCGTTAATTCGCGGTTCCCCGTTTCTCCTAAACTTGCTCCAGAATCAGATTCAGATACCGGTCCACCTGCGCCCGGTAATCGGCGGCGATGACCACGGTGGTGCCGGTGTGCTGGACGATGGCCGGGCCTTCGATCACATTGCCCGGCCGGATGCGGTCGCCGTCATAGACCCGCGTTGGCACGAGGCTTCTTTCCTCCACGGAAAACACCTTCCGGGTCTCGAGCAGCGCCTGCCCGGGGTTCTTGCCGCCCCTGGCGTGTTCGCGCAGCCGCGGCTTGGGTATGCGCCCGGCGGCATCCACCTTGAAGCGCGACCATTCGATGCCCGCCTCACGGAAGGCGGTTCCTTTGCCGTACCTTTCCTCATAGATGCGTCCGAACTCGTCAACCGCCGCGTCCACCCCCGCCGGGTCCATCCTGGCGCCGGGCAAAGGGACCTCTACCTCGTGCGTCTGACGGCGGTAGCGCATGGCCACCCGGAAGGTAAAGGCCATGTTCTCCGGGGAGATGTTGTCTTTGCGCAGCGCCCCGGTTGCCCGTTCCAGGAGCCGGGCCAGGTTGCCGTTGATGCGCTCCAGGTCGAGGTGTTCGGAGGCCTTGCGGAAATAGGGCGGCGTCTTCAGCGGGTCGGAGAACTCGAAGGTATGATGCAGGTCGGAGCCCACCGCGCCGTAGGCGGAGTGCGCCGGAGCGGTGAAGGGGACTATGATCGCCCGCGCCTTCAACTCGCGGGAATAGGCGCAGCAGTGGGTCGGTCCGGCGCCACCATAAGCCAGTATGATGAAGTCCGAAGGGTCGTGGCCCCGTTCCAGGGTCAAGGACCGCATCAGGTCGGACATCTTGTTGTCGATGATGGCGCGGATGCCGGCGGCCGCCTTCATGACATCGATGCCCATCGGGCCGGCGATCTTTCCGGCGATAGCCGCACGCGCCGCGGCCTTGTCCAGCTTGATGCGGCCCCCCAGGAAGCGGTCGGGGTCAATATAGCCGAGGACGACATCGGCGTCGGTTACCGTGGGTTCCGTCCCCCCTTTGCCATAGCACACCGGACCGGGCCGGGAGCCGGCGCTTTCCGGACCGACGGTGAGCAGGCCGCCCTGCACCCGGGCGATGCTGCCGCCGCCGGCGCCGATGGAGATATCCTCAACCATGGGGACGTTGATGTGGTAGCGGGCGGCTTCGGCCACCTGGGCGACGACCGGCTGGCCCCGCACCACCAGCCCGACGTCGAAACTGGTGCCTCCCATGTCGCTGGCAATGATGTTCTCGTAGCCCAGGGCCTTCCCCAGGCTCATGGTGCCCAGTATGCCTCCCGCGGGACCCGAGGAGATCATTTCCACCGCCCGCCTGGCGGCATCCGAGGCCAGGAAGACCCCGCCCAGGGAGTTCATGATGGACAGGGTTCCCTGGAAACCCTCGCCAGTGAGCCTTTCCTCCAGGTTACCCAGGTAGCGGGCGGTTACCGGCCCCAGGTAGGCATTGATCACCGTCGAGGCGGTGCGTTCGTATTCCTTCATTACCGGCACCAGGTCGGACGAGGCGCAGATGAACAGGTCCGGCGCCTCTTCGTCGGCGATGCGCTTGATTTCTTCCTCGTGGGCCTGGTTCTGGAATGACCAGAGAAGGCAGATGGCGATGGCCCTGGCCCCGGACTGGACCAGTTCCCGGACCGCCCGCCGGGCCTCATCTTTGCTCAGGGGAACGATGATCTCGCCTTTGTAGTCCACCCGTTCGGTGACCTCTTTGACCATCTGCCGGCTGACGAGCTGGGCGGGCACGGTGCGCCGGCTGAAGTGCCGCGTTTCGGCGATGCTCAGGCCGGCGGCCACACCCATCATGCGCTGGATGAAAATAGTATCGCGAAAGCCCCGGGTGGTTATCAGGCCGGTCTTCGCCCCCCGGCGCTGGATCAGGGCGTTGGTGGCGGTGGTGGTGGCGTGGGCCAGGTAGGTGGTCCGGGAAAGTAGCCGGTCCAGGCTGAGGCCGCGGTCGGTCGCGGCCTGGGAAAGGGCATTGAGCAGGCCTTCGGTGGGGTCATGCGGCGTGGTCTCGGCCTTGTTAATGGTGAGCTTGCCGGTCTCGTCCATTATGACCAGGTCGGTGAAGGTGCCGCCGATATCGATGCCGATGTAGAACATGGGATTCAAGATTCAAGATTTAAGAAAGAAGACAGAAGATAGAAGACAGAAGACAGAAGACAGAAGCACCTCCCGTCCCCTCCTGTCTTAAATCTTGAATCTTTCTTAAATCGTTTTGTTCGCGTATTTTACCACCATTCAGGTCGCGGTAGTAGACAGCCATTCAGTCGGATAGGCGTTTGAGTTGGTCAACCAATGGCGAAAGATCGCGTTCAACGGTATTCCATACGAAGTCCATATCGACGTCGAAATAGCCATGAATTAAGCGATTGCGCATACCAATCATCTTCGTCCAGGGTATTTCCGGATGGGAAACCAGGAATTCAGGCGAAAGTCCTCGGGCTGCCTCGCCGATTATTTCCAGCAGCCGTTCCAGGGCCAATCCCTGGACCCAGTCAGAATCGATATCCCGGCGATTCCGGTTTCGAGATAGTTGCAAGGCTTTTTGGGCGGCATCTATGATGTGCTCGAGGCGGCCGTTATCATCTGGTTGCGACGTACTGCACCTTCGCTTCCGCTATCACCCGGTGCCTGAAGAATTGACTTATGTCTTCAGCGGTGCGGATATCGGCTTTTCGGCCACCGAAAAGCCCGGTCAGTTCTTCTTCCATGTCGTACAGGCCAAAATAGCTTGGCTTCTGGCCAGGTTCGAATTCCACCAGTACATCGACATCGCTTGTCGGACTAAAATCGGGCCTCAGCACCGAGCCGAAGTAAGATAATTTGCTGATATGGTGCTTGACGCAAAAGGCATTCAGCCTCTTGCGGGGAACCTTAACGGGGATCTGGGTCGATAATGACCGCGTGCGCATAGAATGCGGCCCAACCGTATCGCGATGGCTGATCTTGACCAGGAGAGATCGCAGATCGCGGAAAATCGGGGAGTCCGAGTTGGCCTGGTAACGGACATGCCGGCCCTGGACCATGCGGCGTACGATTTGGGCTTCAACCAGCTTCCCCAGTTCTCTTTGGACCGGCCCCAGTCCGGCCCCGGAAAGGCGAACGATCTGCCGCAAATAGAAGGATTCACCGGCCTGCCCGTAGAGCAAAGACAGGATAGCCAAACGTGTCTTGCCAAATAGGAGCGAAGACAAAGACCTGCCAGCGGTTACTATTTCATTCATAAGAGGTATTGTAACCTTATCGGTTACAGAAAATCAATAGGCAACCAATAGGGACACCAAATCTAACATTTGATATACCCTTAGGCCGTTGTACACCATCAGCGCCTCAGGCTCATGGGCGTTTGTTTGAAAATGGACTATAATAATGGCCACCCCGGATTATAGAGATTTTCTTGTCGTGGAAATAGTAAATACCACCTGCGCCAGCCATTGCGGGGGCTCGTGCCTTCTCAAACTCCATATTGAAGATGGGGTGGTGAAGCGTATCGAGACCGACTCAGGCGAGGAGCCCCAGCTCAGGGCCTGCCTCAGGGGCCGCGCCTACCGGCAGCGGATTTACGCGCCTGACCGCCTGCTTTATCCGCTGCGGCGGACCGGCCAGCGCGGCGAAGGGAGGTTCGAACGGATTTCCTGGGACGACGCCCTGGACGCCATCGCCAGCCAGATTGTCCGCATACGTGACAGCTATGGTCCGGCCAGCATCCTGCACCTGTCCCTGGCGGGCGACACGCATAATCTGCACAATGCCCACTGGATGTCCCGGGTCCTGGCCCTGGCCGGCGGCTTTACCGAAACGTGGGGCATTTCGTCTTTCGCCGCCGGAATGTACGCCCAGCTTGCCACCTACGGCACCACCTACACCTCCAACACGCGGGATGACCTGGTAAACTCACGCCTGATCATCCTCTGGGGCTGGAACCCGGCCAGCACCGTCGGTGGGGTAAATACCAACTGGTACCTGGCCCAGGCCCGGGAGGCCGGCGCCCGGATCGTGGCCGTCGATCCCCGGTTTACCGACTCGGCGGCTACCTATGTCCACCAGTGGATTCCCATCCGGCCGGGAACCGATACGGCCATGCTGCTCGCCATGGCCTACGCACTGGTCCGGCAAGACCTCCTCGACCAGCGCTTCCTGGACGCCTACACCACCGGATTCGAGCGCTTCAAACACTACCTCACCGGCCAGGAGGACGGCATACCGAAGACGCCGGAGTGGGCCGAGGCCATAACCGGCGTCCCCGCGGCTGCGGTCGAGGAACTGGCCAGGGACTATGCCACCCTCCGACCCGCGGCCCTGATGGCCGGCATCGCCCCGGGGCGCACCGCCTTCGGAGAGCAATACCACCGCGCCGCCATCACCCTGGCGGCCATGACCGGAAATGTCGGAGTCCATGGCGGCGATGCCGCCGGAAGGGCCTGGGAAGCCGCCTTGCCCTTCGGGGGTTATCCATACCGGATGTCCCGTAACCTGGATGCAGACAATCCCCTACATAGTCTGGTCCCGCCCCCGCCCAGAGGCGCTCCTCCCGGCTACCGGTCTTCAAAGGTGCACCGCTGCGATGTCGCCGACTTCATCGAAAGGGGCAAGGCCGGCGGCTACCTGGCCGACTGCAAGCTGGTGGCGGTGACCAACTGCGCCTTTGTCAATTCCTTCCCGAACGTCAACCGTATCGCCCGGGCCTTCAAGTCCGAGAGGGTGGAGTTTATTTTCGTCCAGGAGCATTTCCTGACACCCACCGCCAGACTGGCGGATATCGTCCTGCCGACGACAACCTTCCTGGAGAGGAATGATTTCGCCGTGGGAGTCGGCCTCCCTTTCTACGGTGATGTGCGTAAGGCGATTGAGCCTCCCGGCGAGTGCAAGTCGCAGCTCGAGATCGCTGCCCTTCTGGCATCCTGCCTGGGCCTGCCCGGTTTTGAAGGCTGGACGGAAGAGGAACGGCTGAGGGAAATGGTGCGCCATAGCGAGATACCGGATTACGACCGGTTCCGGCAGACCGGCATCCACCGGATCAAGCTTGGCGAGCCTCACGTCGCTCTTAGAAAACAGATAGAGTCCCCGGAGGTGAACCCGTTCCCTACCCCTTCCGGAAAGATCGAGATATACTCAACACAGTGGGCCGGCCTGAACCGGCCGGACTTGCCGGCGCTGCCGAACTACATCGAGACCTGGGAAAGCCGCAACGACCCGCTGGCCGCCCGGTATCCCCTGCAGATGATTTCCACCCACTTCAAGAGGCGGGCCAACGCCCAGTTCGAAAATATCCCGTGGCTCAGGGAACTGGAACCCCAGGCCGTCCTGATAAACCGGGACGACGCCCTGGCCCGGGGCATCGCCGACGGCGACGCGGTCCTGGTGTTCAACGACCGGGGGAAGGTGCGCATCCGCGCCAGGGTCACCGAGCGCATCATGCCGGGAGTGGTGGAGGTGCCCACCGGCGCCTGGTATGACCCCGATGAAAAGGGTGTGGACCGGGGCGGCTGCGCCAACGTGTTGACCAGGGATGCCTATTCCCCGGGAGGCGCTCTTCCCTTCAATACCTGCCTGGTCGAAGTTGCCCGTAGCCGCGAAGATGGCGGCGTGCGCGGTGCACGCCGTACCCGCGAGCCGTCGGCTCGCCCTCAGATTAACCGGAATTGAATAGTAACCTGCTAACATGATTCTTGCCCAAATCCGTACACAGATTATTTGTTGCGAAAATGTCGCCGTCTCCCCCTTTGAAAAAGGGGGACTAAGGGGGATTTAAGAAACAGGCAAAATCCCCCTGTATCCCCCTTTTGCGAAAGGGGGAGGTGGACTGGGCCTCCTCGTGACGATAGGCCATTTTCATCCCTTATGGCGCCCGCCGCCAGCGGGCATGAGTGCTTGTTTGCCAGCGTAACTAATTCATGCAACTTGGTATTTTTTTCGACCAGACGCGCTGCAACGGCTGCTACGCCTGCATCGTGGCCTGCAAGGACTGGCACGACATACCCGAGGGTCCGGAGAGCTGGATCAGGATCAAGACCGTGGAAAAGGGCAGGTTCCCGGAGCTATTTGTGGCCTTTCTGCCCGTTACCTGCTACCAGTGCGCCACTCCGGCCTGCGTCGCCGCCTGCCCGGTGAATGCCATCACCCGGCGGGAACAGGACGGCATCGTGGTCGTGGACCGGGATGCCTGCCTGGGCAAAGACAGGTGCCGTTTGTGCCTGGAGGCCTGCCCTTACCGGGCGCCGCAGTTCGGCGCCGCGCCCGATGCCAAGATGCAAAAATGCGACCTGTGCCTGGAGAGGTGGGCTGAAGGTAAGAAGCCGGTATGCGTGGAAGGTTGCCCCATGCGGGCCCTGGATGCCGGCCCGGTGGACGGTCTGCTGGAGAAATACGGCGCCAACCGGGAAGCCGAGGGATTCTCCTATTCGCAAGAGCTCGCCCCGGCCATTATTTTCAAGCCTAAGATCGATACCAGGAAGCTGGAAGTCCGGCGGGTTGAAATCACTCCCCGTCCGGACGAGTAGCGACACCAGGAGCCGGTAGAGGCACGCTGCCGCGTGCCGGAGGTGGGGGGGGGGTAGCCCAGCGAACTCAAAGAACCAGCATATTAAGCCAGTCGACCTTTCAGGCTACCGCCTTTCCCTTTCCCACTTCCGCTCGAATTCGGCCAAAGCTTATTCCAGTTCGAAGTACTTCCTCTCCGAGGCGTATCGCCTGGCCGGAGGCAACGGTGCCCCTGGTTCATTGCGTCCTGCCGAAGTTCAGTCCTGCTATCACCAGGTCATAAATATCTATGATGCCATCTCCATTTAAGTCCGCGGCGGGATTGAAGGTGGGTTCTCCACTGCGTCTGTTGAAAGATGCCATTATCAGGGCCAGGTCGGTAGCGTTCACCGTTCCGTCCCTGTTTACATCCCCGTTTATGATGGTGATGGTCTTGATGGCCAGGCTATGGAAGCCGCCTGCGCCGATGCCCACTGCCCCGGTGAGGGCGCTCACCTGGACCGGGACATTGCTGCTTGTGGTGGTCCCATTACCCAACTGGCCGGGGTCGTTCAGGCCCCAGGCCCGGACGGTGCCATCGCTTTTGAGCGCCAGGCTGTGGTAGTTGCCGGCGGCGATGGCCACTGCCCCGCTGAGGCCGCTCACCTGGACCGGGGCGTTGCTGCTTGTGCTGGTCCCATTGCCCAACTGGCCGGAGTCGTTCAGGCCCCAGGTCCAGACGGTGCCATCGCTTTTGACCGCCAGGCTGTGGTAGCCGCCTCCGGCGATGGCCACTGCCCCGCTGAAGCCGCTCACCTGGACCGGGACGTTGCTGCTGGTCATAGTGCCGTCCCCCAGTTGC
>CAZFEA010000098.1:0-10588 GCA_964518085.1 uncultured Dehalococcoidia bacterium | reverse complement strand
CCGGTACCACAGGCGTCCCCGCCTGTGAGACAACGTTTTCATTCATGCGTTGTGAGCGCAGCTCGTGGGGTTGATTATTCTCCGTGAGCCCGCTTCAATAAAATCCGGGCGGTTATCAACCGCTTTTGTTTTGACTACCAGTCTCTAGTTGATGCGCCTCCTTACCAAACAGCAATTTTCTCGGCGTTGAATTTTGATTCCGCTGCCGATTTTTCCCGGGTCAATGATGCCCATTGGCTATTTCTTCCATGGTATAACAAGGTTTTGTATGGTATTTATAGCCCCGTAGCTTGCGAAACCTACCAGGCCAACCAGAAATAGACCCAGGAACATCGGCTCTATGGAGAAAAGTTGCCAGGACCGCCAGATAAGAAAACCGATGCCTGACGAAGACCCTACAAACTCCACGATGACAATCAGCAATAAAGCCGCACCCCAGGAAAGCCTTATGCCTGCAAAAATGGCGGGAAGCGCCGCCGGGAAAGCTATCGTGGTGAAAGTTCTTACCTTGTTAGCGCCGAAGTTTTTCCCGACGTCTAGATAGATTTTTTCAATGCTCTCTACCCCGGCCGCGGCATTCAGCAGCATATTATAGAATGCCCCCATGGCCGCAATGACATATTTGGAGGTCTCACCAATACCGAATACAAGCAGCACCAGGGGCAGCAAGCTGACATTTGGAATCGGATAGGTAGCGCGGATGATGGGTCTTATGGCCACCCTGACCCAGGAAAAGAGGCCAATAGCGATACCTATTATCAGAGCTGGCCCAGCCCCAAGGGCAAATCCTATCACCACTCGAATCAGTGTATCCTTCAGATCAGCAAAAACACGCATGCTAACCACCGCTTCCCAAAAATACCGCCCGAGCATGCTGGGGGCCGAGAAGAAGCGCCAGTCCAGTATCCCGATCCGGGAAAGTAATTCCCACAACAGGATTGCCACCACCGGAGAGGCCACAGAAATAATCCTGTTTTGCCTTATCCGGACGAATTCCCGTTCCCTTTCCCTCAAATAGGCCTTGGGTTCGACGGCTTCAGATACTACGAAAGAGCTGTCGTCTTTTTCTAGCTTGGCCATTTGCCTGATTACCCTGATGGATGGATACTACGATGGCAATGAATTACGGTGCATCCGCGCCGTAGGGGTTTGATTTATCAAATCCAACCAGGGCTTGATGAAACAAGCCCCTACGCAGCGTTGGCCCCTTCAGCAGGGTTTCCAACGCATGACTCTTTGTTGTAACGAATCTATGATGGCAAAACTTATCAGTCCTACCGCAGCCAGGACTACAATAGCGACAAACATCTGGGAAATAGCGAAAAGCTCCCATGCGTTCCACATCATGAAGCCAAGGCCGTTTTTCGATGCCACCAGCTCAACGGATACCGTAGTGATCATGGCCATGCCCCAACCCAGGCGGACTCCGGCAAATATCATTGGAAGCGCCCCGGGAATGGCAACCGTGGTGTAAATGTTGAACTGGCTCGCTCCCATATTCTTGGCAACATCCAGGTAGATTTTCCTGACTGCCGCCACCCCGGCCAGCGTGCTCACGCTGGTCAGGAAAAAAGCACTCAGAGCGCCGGGTATGAACCTGGTTGGCTCACTGTAACCGAAGCTCATCAATAACAGGGGAAGAAGGGCAATTTTCGGAATCGGGTATATTGAAGATATGATGGGAAAAATAGCCGAACGAACTTTTTCAAACAGGCCCATAAATATGCCGCAGGCGGTACCGACAGAAGCTCCCAGAGCGAATCCCAGCAACACGCGCATCAGGGTAAACTTCAGATTGTCCACCAGCTCTCCGGTCACCAAGAACGCCCATGTCTGTTGGGCGATCAAGGAGGGGGCAGAGAAAAAACGGATGTCCAGAACCCCCAACCGGGAAAGCAATTCCCATATCAGAACCATGCCCAGCGGGACCATTACCGCCACCAGGGCTTCCAATCTCCTCCTGAGTAGCTCCCTCTTGATTTCCCGCTTCAGCGCCGCGGCGATTCCTGGACCAACAGCCATCTTATTCCTCGTCACATTTTTCTGCTGAATCGGCGCCATCTCTAGACCGTCTCTCCAGTTCTTTAGCTCTCATTACCTCGTCTCTCAATAAGGTCCAGATGGTTTTGGTCAATTCGCTGTACTTTGCGCTTGACCGGACATCATAGAGGGATCTGGGCCTGGGTACGTCCACCTGGATTTCAGCCTTGATTCTGCCCGGTTGGGCGGTAAGCAAGATAACCCTGTCACCGAGTACGATCGCCTCGTCGATGCTGTGCGTGATGTACAATACCGTCTTTCGAGTTTCCGCCCATATGGAAAGCAGCTCTTCCTGTAAAAGATACTTTGTTTGCTCGTCCAGAGAGGCAAAAGGCTCGTCCATCAGGAAGATTTCCGGGTCATTGGCAAAGGCACGAGCAATAGATACCCTTTGTTTCATGCCCCCGGACAACTGGTACGGATAACAACGAGCAAACCTGGACAAGCCAACCTTATCCATATAGTATTCGGAGACGGATGACCTTTTCTTGGCTTCAATGCCCCTCATCTTCAGACCATATTCGATGTTCTCTTTCACCGTCAGCCACGGAAAAGTACTATTCTCCTGAAAAATCATGCTGTTAACCGGCCGGCTGTGGTTGGTTCGTTCTACTTTTACCTTTCCGGTGGTTGGATTCTCCAATTCCGCCACGATACGAAGCAAGGTTGTCTTGCCGCACCCGCTTGGACCAACTATACAGACAAATTGCCCTTCCGCCACCGCAAGATTAATATCAGACAGTGCCAAAACGGTAATCTTGCCTGCCTGAAAATATTTGCTCAGGCCTTCAATTTTGATTTTCATAACTCAACGCAACGGTCAGTTACTATTGAAACAACCGGGTTCCCACTCCGTCCTTATCGCCTTTTCCGGACATACCAGGATACACAGGTTACATTTTTCGCAGAGAGCTTCATCAATTACCGCGACCCCATCTGCGACATGAATAGCGCCATAGGCAGAAGTCTCACACGGGAGAACACAAAGCTGGCACCCGTTGCATTTTTCCCGGTCGACCACAATCTTGCGCGGCTGTTTCCTGGCCAAAGCCGGGGTGGTGTACGGCTGCCCAACAAAGTATTGCCGATTGGCCAGCCCGACAAAACTATCAGTGTTTGGATAGCCCTTCCTCTCCATATAATCCTCCAGTCCCTTGATCAAGTTCTTCGCCAGACCATGACCATAAACGCAGGCGGCGCTGGCGACCTGCACGATTCCCGCGCCCAACATCATGTATTCCACGGCATCGTGCCAATCCGCCACCCCTCCAATCGCAGCTATCGGGACATCCACCGCCGCATTTACCGTAGCTACTCCGGCCATGCCGATCGGCTTGATCCCGGGCCCGGTCACTATCTCCACGATACCTCGCATCCTCCCTTCGACATCCAGTACGGTGCTGTAAGGTCGGCCTGTTTCCACATCCACACCGACGAAACCTGGTATGCTGTTGGTGATAGCCAGCGCATCGGCCCCAGCCTCCACGCAGGCTCGTGCCCAGTCCCTGATTTCCTGAGATATTAAGAAAGCATTCAGTTTTACCATCAACGGAATGCTGGTCTCCCTGCGGATCGCCCTGATCGTCGCCTTCGTCTTGTCCACATCCCGGTGATAGCCAACATGCATACCGGAATTTGGCGCCGCGGCATAGGAAATGTTTACCTCCAGGATATCGGCGCCTGCCCTTTGCGCCACAACAGAGGCGCTTACACGGCTTTCGAGGTCAAAGCCGCCTCCGATAGTCGCTATGACCCTCAATCCCGACTCTTTTGCCGTTCTTACCAACCTGTCCACCCTTCCCATCGCGCGTGCCCGATCTTCCCCTCTCGGTCTGTTCGTGTGTCCCGTAGTCTGGAACAACCAAAAAGGAGAATGTCTTCCAATCGAACTTACCCCATGAGGAACGGAGAACTGATGAATATCAACACGGCCGCCTGGATCAGGGCTACAGGCTACCTCGCCGCCCCAGATGACTGCGCCAGCCCACCCGGCCCTGGCAGCCTTCGCCAGCACATCCACCCTCGATGCCGGGCTGGAAGCCAGAACAAATGGGTTCTTAAACTTAACCCCACAGAATTCCACGTTTACATCGACAGCCAATCATATCTCCTTAACTTTCTTTACGTGTCTTTCAGGGCATCATCCCGAGCAACATCTTCCCCAAAGTGTCTTTGAGCATTTCTGAAGGAGTGAAGTGCAAGCTGAGGCCCCGGGCATCTCTAAAGTAACGTTCAATGGGGAGTTCCCTGGTGTAGCCTTGTCCACCATGGAGCTGCAAGGCTTTGTTGGTTACATCGATGGCCATTTCCGTGGCAAAAAGTTTAGCTTTCAGGGCGGCAACAAACAATGAACTGTCCTTCCTGTCCCTGGTTCTGGCGGCTTCGTAGACCAGCGCGCGGGCAGCTTCAACGGTACTGGCCATTTCGCTTATCATAAACTGCAGCCCCTGATAGGCTGCCAGTGGCTGTCCAGCTATCACCCGTCCTTTGACATACTCCATGGAAGCTTCCAGGCTCGCTTGAGCCAAACCTACTGCCAGCGCCCCGGCCCCAATGAGGGCGAGGCCGGCTATAGGTATGCCTACCCCCATATAGCCGCCTTCCTGACCCAGGAGATTCACAGCGGGCGCCAGGCATGAATCGAAGAATAGTTCTGACGAAGAAACACCGTTCATCCCGAGGCGCACATCTTTGCGTCCGAATGTGAGCCCCGGCGTTCCCTTGTCCACCATGATCATCGATAAACCGGCAGGACCGGGCGAGTTGCTGGTCCGAAGGGCCACAAGGTAAACATCCGCTTCTCCGCCACTGGTAACAAACACCTTCGACCCGTTTAGGAGATAGTGTTCTCCTTGCCTCTTGGCAGAAGATGCCGCAGCGAACACGTTGGCGCCACAGCCAGGCTCGGTAGCCGCAAAGGCCCCTAGCTTATCGCCCCGGGCCATGAGCGGCAAATATTGCTCTTTGACCGCGGGCTGACCGGCAACGAGAATTCCGGTGCACGCGGCCGCATGCGTGACGAAAACCAATGCGGTGTTGGCGCAGGCCCTGGCTATCTCTTCTACAGCAGCCACAAATGAGACAGTATCGGCGCCCCCGCCACCGAAGTTTGGCGGCAACATCATCCCCATTATTCCAGAGTCAGCGAGCAGTTTCAGGCCATGCCTGGGAAAAGCATAGTCCTTGTCCAGGGCTGCGGCCCGAGGCAATATCTCCTTCCGTGAAATATCCCTGACCGCTATTTGTATTTGTTTTTGTTCTGGACCAAGTTCCATCGCACTCACCTGCAAGTCCAGCCTTGGTTCTGGCTATCACGACAGTTGCGACCGCCAGCCAAGCCGCCTTTCTCCTAAGCTTCAAACAATGTCAATCTAGGCTCTGGCATATTGTAGTCATCAGGCATTGACTTGTCAACCGGCCATTTTCTGGAGAAATAATCAACCCCCCTTGTGCGCGGCACTCCCATCAATCTTTGTGGGATAACAGTTTCCTTTCCCCCATTACCTTATGGTAGGATGTCGTGGCGAACATGTGTGCCCTAGAGGTATTGCTTGATGAATATTTCTATCATTTCCCCGCGTGAAAAAAACGCCGACGCTTTCTACCGCCGCCGCTATCTGGTCCTGGCCGCGGTGATGATGAGCGGGATCATGGCGCCAATCGACGCCAGCATTGTAAACGTTACCCTGCCTACCATTGCCGGCTTTTTCAAAGTTGACGTCGCCACCGCCCAGTGGGTGCCCATGATCTACCTCCTGACCCTTGCCAGCCTGCTGCTTTTTTACGGCCGCCTGGGGGAGATCATGGGTTACAAGAAGGTCTACCTTGCCGGGCTGGCCGGCTTTATCGTGGCTTCGGCCCTGTGCAGTCTTTCGCCGGGCATTTACTGGCTAATCGTGTTCCGCGCCCTCCAGGGACTGGCCGCGGGGATGATGTTTGCTGTCCCCTATGCCATCATCACCTCCTGCTTTCCCCCCGAGGAACGGGGCAAGGCAATGGGCCTCAACGCGCTGAGCATCTCGGTGGGCTTGGCCGCCGGTCCGTCCCTCGGCGGGTTTATCACCTCCTGGCTGGGGTGGCACTTTATATTCTTGATCAATGTGCCCATCGGCATCGCCGGCCTGATATGGGCCTGGCGAGTAGTGCCGGAGATGAAAGGGCAGCCGGGCAAAATGGACCTGGCCGGAGCCGCAACCGCCTTTATCGCCCTGTTTTCCTTCCTTCTCTTTGTCAATCGCTTTCAGACTTCGTTTATGACTTCGGGTTGGACCACAACTACCCGCAGCTTGCTGATCGTCGCCATAGTCTCGGCGACCGGCTTCATTCTCATTGAGCGCCGGGCCAGGCAGCCGATGCTCGACCTGGGACTCTTTGCCAGCAGGCAATTCTCGTTCAACAGTATCAGCGCCCTGCTCAACTTCATGTCCCAGTACATCATGGTATTTCTGACGCCTTTCTATCTCCTGAGGGTCCTCGACTATTCTGCCGGCGATGCCGGGTTGATCATGACCGCCTTCCCCCTGGCGATGATGGCTATGGCCCCGTTTGCCGGTTCCATCTCCGACCGGATCGGGACCCGGGCGCCGACCTTCGCCGGCGCCGGACTTTGCTCGGTGGCGCTGGTCATGATGAGTATGCTGCCTGAAGCGGCTAGCCCCGGCGACATCGCGTGGAGGCTGGCCCTGTTCGGCCTGGGCACGGGGATGTTCCAGTCGCCGAACCATAGCGTGGTGATGGGCAGCGTGCCCAGGCCCCGCCTGGGCATTGCCTCGGGGATACTGGCCACTATGCGCAGTTGCGGCATGGTCCTGGGCGTGGCCACCGGGGCCTTCGTCCTTTACGCTTTCTCCCCGCAGGTCAGTACGGCCAGGCCGGTCCTGGCCGAGGCGGAGCGATCGTTCTTTGCCGGACTGCCCTACGCCTACCTGGCGGGGGCCGTTTTGACCGGCGCCGCCGCGGTGACCTCGCTGGTGAAAGCCAAGTCGTAGCGGCACGTCAGACTGTGTGAATATTAAGCGACTCAGATTCAAATTGCCCGAACCACTGTTCTAATTTCGTATCTGAGCTGTCGAGTTTTCACACAGTCTGACGTTGCACGTGCCGGACTCGGTCGTAGTGGCACGTTGCACGTGCCGGGGGGGGTTAGTGGTCGTAGCCGCGAGGACGGTGGCGCGTCTGCATTCCAATGATGCGAATGCATCATCGATGCTCGCCCGCGAGCACCATCAGGCAATGAAAACGTTGTCTCACAGGTCCGCCAGAGGCGGATGATACCGGCGATTTGAGAAAACAACGCAATTCGCTATAATTAGCGCACAACACCGCCGAGACGAATGTGCCAGTAACTGTCTATCCCACCGGTACCACCATATATGACCCCGCCAGGTGCTGGAATGGCTACACCGTTTTCCAGCCCAAAGACGCCGGCGCCGTCCTCATCGACATGAACGGCAACGTGGTGAACCAGTGGCGCGGTCTCTCAGACTCTCCCGGTCCCTTCAAGGTCCTCCCCGGCGGCTATGTTATGGGCAGCACCGGGGTGCGCGACCCCAACTTCGGGTTCCAGGATAACATAGACCTGGTCCAGGCCGACTGGGACGGCCGCATCGTCTGGCAATTCAAAAGATATGAGCTGGTCAGAGACGGGCATCGAAGGGCGGCATGGATGGCCAGGCAACACCATGATTTCCAGAGGGAAGGCAATCCGGTGGGCTATTACGTTCCCGGCATGTCCCCGTTCGTTGATAAGGGACGCACGCTGATTGTCTGTCACAAGAATGCCAGGAATCCCCACATCAGTGACCAACCCCTGCTGGATGATGTGATCATCGACGTCGCCTGGAGCGGCGAAATCGTCTGGGAGTGGCGGTGCAACGAACACTTCGATGAAATGGGTTTCGGCCCCGAGGCCAGGGCCGCCATCGCCCAAAATCCCAATATGCGTGCCGTCGGGGAAGGGATGGGCGACTGGTTGCACCTCAACTCGGCATCGCTGGTCGGGCCCAACAGATGGTTCGACTGCGGCGACGCCAGGTTTCACCCCGACAATATCATCTGGAGCAGCCGGCAAACGAATATCCTGGCCATAACCAGCAGGAAGACGGGAGAAATCGTGTGGCGTGTGGGGCCGGACTACGCGGCTACCGGGGCCCTGCGGAAACTGGGACAGATCATCGGCCCGCACCATGTTCACATGATCCCCAGGGGGCTGCCGGGCGAAGGCAACATCCTGGTCTTCGACAACGGGGGATGGGCCGGATACGGCGCCCCCAATCCGGGCGCTCCGGAGGGGCACCAGAATGCCCTGAGGGATTATTCCCGCGTGGTGGAATTCAATCCGGTGACTCTCGAGGTGGTCTGGCAGTATTCGGGCCGGGAAGCCGGATTCGCCGTGCCGTCCGGCCGCTACCAGTTTTACAGCCCGCTGGTCAGCTCGGCGCAACGCCTGCCCAACGGCAATACCCTGATTACCGAAGGGGTGGGCGGCCGGTTATTCGAGATCACCAGGCAGTTCGAAATCGTCTGGGAATACGTCAATCCCTATTATGAGAAGGCGAGGAACCAGAACATGGTCTACCGTAGCTACCGGCTGCCGTACCAATGGATCCCACAGGTGGGACGGCCGGAGGAGACCGCCCTGAAGCGCATCGATAACAGCGGCTTCCGGGTACCGGGATATTCCGGCAAGAGTGCCGCCAAAGTCACCAGGATGGCCAGAAGGCGCCCCGGCGCCTTCGAGTCGCAGGAGTGCGTCCTGCCTGGAGATGTGGAGCCACCCCCCGGCAACCGGAAAACGGAATCAGGAATGGACTAGCCATGCCGGCGAGCCAGTATCGTTGTCCAGCCAAAACGTTGTCTCACAGGCAGGGCCGCCTGTGGTACCGGCTTTTCGGAAAATTACGATGTCTCACAGGCAGGGCCGCCTGTGGTACCGGCTTTTCGTACGTTGCCTCACAGGCAGGGCCGCCTGTGGTACCGGTTTAATAAACTTCATGGCAGACATTAGATTCGTCGATACCACCCTGAGAGACGGCAATTCCAGTGTCTGGGGCTTCCGCATGAGCACCGGTATGATACTGCCGATCGCCGAGCAGATGGACGCCGCCGGCTTCGAGGCTTTTGAAGCCGATAGCTACAACACCATGAAGCTGAGAGCGATGCAACAAAAGGAGGACCCCTGGGCCAGGATCCGCATGCTGGCCAAAAAGGTGACCCGGACGCCGCTGATGGTCATTCTCGGCACCACCTTCGGCACCTTCACCGAGCCGGTGCCGCTGGCCATCGCCAGGCTCCGCGCCGAGAGGATGGCCGCCAATGGGATCAAACGGGCCGTGATGACCGGGTTCATGAATGACCTCTCCTACCTGGCCCCCGAGCTGGTGCGCTATGCCCACGAGGCCGGGATGGAGGTGCTCTTCGGACTGGTCTTCGCCGAGTCGCCGCGGCATACCGATGAGTATTATGCCGCCAAGACCCGGGAAGCGATGAAGTTGAAACCAGACCGGCTTTACCTCAAAGACCCCATCGGGCTGCTGACCCCGGAACGGACCCGCACCGTTATCCCGGCTATCCTGGCCAACTGCGGCAATATTCCCTTCGAGCTCCACAGCCACTGCACCACCGGACTGGCGCCAATTTGCTATGTGGAGGCCATAAAGCTCGGCGTGCGGGTAGTGCATACCGCCATCCCTCCCCTGGCCAACAGCGCCGCCCAGCCTTCGATCTTCAACGTGGCCCGCAATGCGGTCCACCTGGGCCATACGCCAACTTTTAATGAACCGGTCGTCAGGCAGGTATCGGAGCACTTTTATGCCGCCGGCCGCCGGGAAGGCTTTCCCATCGGCGCCCCGCTGGAGTACGATGTCGCCCAGCAGTTGCACCAGGTCCCCGGCGGTGTCATTTCGAACCTGAGACGCCAGCTTGGCGAGATCGGCGTCGCCCACCGCCTGGACGAAGTCCTGGCCGAGACCGCCCGGATTCGCCAGGACCTGGGATATCCCATAATGTACACCCCGTTTTCCCAGATCGTGGTGACCCAGGCAGCCATAAACGTCGTCCTGGGGGAAAGGTACCAGGCAGTCACCGACGAAATGGCCAAGTACGCCCTGGGCTATTTCGGTGGGGAGATCAGTTCAGCGGTGGAACCGGAGGTCAAAGAGAAAATCCTCAGCGGGCGACGGGCCAAAGAGCTGGCCAACAGGCCGCCTGAGCCGACTATCCAGGAAATAAGGGAGAAGCTGGGCGGCCCCGGGGTGTCGGACGACGAGCTGTTGATGCGCTATATGCTGGGAGGAAAGGGCCACACCGCCGGGCTACGCTCCGACATCGAAGAATACCGCACCGGCAGCCCTTTGATGACCCTGATACCGCAGTTGCTCAAGAACGGGCGGGGACGGGTGGAAATACAGAAGAAGGGCATGAAGCTGGTGCTTTCCCGTAGTGGCACGTTGCACGTGCCTGAGGGATCCGTAGTGGCACGTTGCACGTGCCTGGGGGATCCGTAGTGGCACGTTGCACGTGCCCGGGGGAGGGGGCCGTAGGGCGGGTT
>CAZFEA010000097.1:8576-10690 GCA_964518085.1 uncultured Dehalococcoidia bacterium | reverse complement strand
GAGGTAAACTGGGTCTCCTCGCGTTGATAGGCCATTTTCATCCTTCATGGTGCCCACCGCCAGCGGGCACGGGTGTTTGTTCCGAAAACACCCGGTACCACAGGCGGCCCTGCCTGTGACAGTTTGTCTGGTGTTGTGGAAAATGAAACCACGAATAGACACGAATAGGGACGGATAGAAACAACAATATGGTGCTCCTCGTGATCAATCTATTCGTGTTAATTCGTGTTCATTCGTGGTTTATTATATAATTCCGAAGTTTACATCACATAGGGATACATACTTGGAGGTAATGCATAAAAGCAATGAAGAAAATGCAGGTTTCATTTTTGTTCACAGTTCTCCTTATGGCGATAGTGGTGGCCGGCTGCGTCAAGACATCGGCGCCAGCGCCGGCGCTGACGCCAACTGTAGCAGTAACGGCCGCGCCCCGGACCGGCTGGGAGGCCCGGTGGGAAAAGGTGCTGCAAGAGGCAAGGAAAGAGGGCGTGGTGTACATATACGGCGCCCCGATCGCCGAGGTACGCAAGGGGCTTATGGAGGAATTCGAAAAAGCCTACCCGGGTATCCGCCTCGATTACACCAGCCTCGCCGGTGGGGCGCTAATACCGAAGGTGAAAACGGAATACGGCGCCGGAATACGCCAGGTGGACATCGTCATCAGCGGCACCACTACGGTACTGGCGGGTGTGATGCCCTTTGCCCAGCCGCTAAAACCGTTTTTGATCAGGCCCGAGGTCACCGACCCAAAGGCATGGCTGGGGGGTAAGCTCGATTTCGCCGATGAAAGAGGGGAGAGCAACCTGGTGTTCACCTTCAGCGCCTGGCCGGGCATAGTTTACAACACCGACCTGGTAAAGAAGGGGGAGATCGCCTCATTTTGGGACCTGGCGAATCCCAGGTACATGGGCAAGATCGTCATGGGCGACCCCAGGACATCAGGGAATTCCAACAGCCAGGTGACATTCTGGCATGAACACCCTGACCTCGGCCCGGCCTTCATCAAGGCCTTTGTAGCCAACAAGCCGGTAATCATCAGGGACCTCCGGCTCCTGCTTGAATCCGTCGCCCGGGGCAAGTACAGCATCGCCGCCGCCTCAAGCTACGCCGATGCCGCTGCCCTGCAAAAGGCCGGCGTGCCGATTGCCTTTACCGATTTCCTTAAGGAGGGGACCTTTGTCTCCGCCAGCTTCGGATCGCTGGCGGTTATGGACAGAGGCCCCAACCCCAACGCGGCCACCGTGTTTCTCAACTGGTTTCTCGGCAAAGAAGGGCAGACTATATGGGCGACCAGGGGTAACTATTTCAGCCGCAGGCTGGATGCGCCTTCTGACCATTTGCCAAAGGAGTTGAGAGGAGAGGCGCAAGGCGTCTCCTACATGCCGCTGTATCACGAATCTTTGATCGTCGGCAAGAAACTGGCCCTGGACGAATACATCAGGAAGACCTTCGAGGGCTTCTGATAGTTCTTCCCGCTGAACATTGACGGCGATCCCCGGCAATGTGATAATAGAGTGTCGGACGTAAGACGTTAGACATCTGACACAGGCAATAAATATGACAGAACCTAAATCGATAAGCATAGTGCTGCGCCCCAAGCGCCAGATAACCCTTCCCAGGTCGATCTCCGAAAAACTCGGCATCAAACCCGGCGACCGGTTGGAGCTCACCGTGGAAGCGTCTACCCTCATAGCCAAACCTAAGAAAGCCATTGCCCTCGAGGCGCTTCGGGAAATCCGCGAAGCCTTCGCTCGTTCTGGCGTCACTGAAGAAGAGTGGCTGGAATCGGGTCGCCGGATCAGAAAACAAATATACAAGGAGGGCCCCCGGGCCAGGAAATAGGTGCGGGTTTTCCTCGACAGTAATGTCATCTTTTCAGGTCTATACTCATCTTCGGGCGCACCGGCTCGGGTCTTGGATTTATTCGCTCGAGGCGAATTACAGGTAGTCATATCGCGTCAGGTACTGGACGAAGTAACCCGCAATGCCAGGCGACTCGCCCCACAAATCCTTCCAAGATTGGAGGATTTTCTGCGGTCGTCACTTCAGGAAATTGTTGAAGACCCTGAAGGTTCCCAGACAGCCGGCTGGTCAAATATGGTGCATCCCGAAGA
>CAZFEA010000097.1:0-8566 GCA_964518085.1 uncultured Dehalococcoidia bacterium | reverse complement strand
CCGAAGATGCCGGCATTCTGATGGCGGCCTCCAGGGCTGCCCCGGACTACTTCATAACTGGGGACAAGGACTTTTTTCGCAACCCAGATCTTGGGTCCAAATCCGGGCTACGCATTGTCACCCCGGCAGATTTCCTGAGCTTGATATCAGGATTGACCTGAAACGAGGCAATGGAAGAAAGGTAACTTCGTTCGTGTTGTTACGAAAATGCCGCCGTCTCCCCCTTTGAAAAAGGGGGACTAAGGGGGATTTAGGAAACAAGCAAAATCCCCCTGTATCCCCCTTTTGCGAAAGGGGGAGGTGATGGGGTCTCCCCCTTTGAAAAAGGGGGACTAAGGGGGATTTAAGAAACAGGCAAAATCCCCCTGTATCCCCCTTTCGCAAAAGGGGGAGGTAAACTGGGTCTCCTCGCGATGATAGGCCATTTTCATCCTTGTTGCTCGCTCGCGGGCATGGATGATTCATTCGTGGTTCCCCATCCCCTTCCAACATCCAGTCGCCATTTTCCTTTTCCATTCTCCGTTTCGTTTAACTTGTATCCACCAACCTTTTTTGCTATATTATTTCAGGCATTTCACGTCTTTTAGAGAGTAATAGTGACCGAACAATTAAGAGATATCCTTTCTGCCTATAAGGGGCAGAAAGGGGCCGTGATCCCCGTCCTCCAGAAGACCCAGGAAAAACTCGGTTACCTTTCCCCCGAAGCTGTTCACGAGATCGCACATGCTTTGAATGTCTCGGACAACGAGATATACGGGGTGGCCACTTTTTATGCCCAGTTCCGGTTCAGCCGCCCGGGCAAGCATGAGGTACATGTTTGTCTCGGTACGGCCTGCCATGTGAGAGGCGCGGGCACAGTCCTGGAAACCGTCGAGAGGGAGCTGGGCGTCGAGGCCGGAGGCACAACCAAGGACTACAAGTTCAGCGTGGACAAGGTTGCCTGCTTCGGCTCCTGCGCCCTGGCGCCGGTGGTCGTCGTCGACCATGACGTCTACGGAAGGATGACCACCACGAAAATAAAAGACATTCTCAAGAATTACGACTGAATCGCCCATGATCGCCAGGGGTGAGGGTGACCCCCTCACCTTAATCCTCTCCCGCGAGGGGAGAGGAGACCGAGCGGACGGTAATTTCGTAGCAATCCCCCATTATGACTTTCGAAGAAATTCAAGCCAAAGCTATATCTGAATGGCAACAACTGGAACGGAGCGACAAGGTCCGGGTGCTGGTCGGTTCCGCCACCTGCGGCCGGGCCGCCGGAGCCAAAGCGGTTACCGCTGCCCTCCGCAAACAACTGGACCAGCGCGGGCTGGCGGCCACGGTTACCCAGGTTGGCTGTATCGGTCCCTGCTACGCCGAGCCTCTTGTCGATATCATAAAACCGGGCAAGCCGCGCATCGCCTACGGGAATATGACCCCCGAGAAGATGGCCCAGCTTGTCGATGATTATATCGTCAAGGACAATCCCCGCAGCGATCTGGCCATGGGCACCATTGGCGACGGCAGGGTGGAGGGTATTCCTAACTTCTTTGAGCTTCCCATGCTCAAACCCCAGGTCCGGGTGATTCTCCGGAACTGCGGCTTTATCGACCCGGAAAATATCGACCATTACATCGCCAATCAAGGCTATGCCGGCCTCGTCCGGGCTTTGAAAATGAAACCCGACGAGGTGCTCGACGAGATCAAGAAGTCCGGATTGCGCGGGAGGGGCGGCGCCGGATTCCCCACCGGCCAGAAATGGGAGTTCTGCCGCCGCGCCCCGGGAAACGAAAAGTACATCATCTGCAATGCCGACGAAGGCGACCCCGGCGCTTTCATGAACCGTTCGCTGCTGGAGAGCGATCCTCATTCGGTGCTCGAAGGCATGGTCATCGGCTCTTATGTCATCGGGGCCGGCGAGGCCTACATCTACTGCCGGGCTGAATATCCACTGGCCATCGAACGCCTCAAGCTGGCCATCGACCGGATGAAGGCATACGGGCTGCTGGGCAACAACATCCTGGGCTCCGGGCACAATCTGGAAATCATCATCAAGGAAGGCGCCGGCGCCTTTGTCTGCGGCGAAGAAACGTCCCTTATGGCCTCCATCGAGGGGAAACGCGGCATGCCGCGTCCCCGTCCACCCTTCCCCGCCATATCCGGGCTGTGGGGAAAACCCACCAACATCAATAATGTGGAAACGTGGGCATCGGCCGCGGTTATCATGCAGAGGGGCTGGCAGTCATACTCGGCCAGGGGCACCGAGAAAAGCAAGGGCACCAAAACGTTTTCGCTGGTGGGCAAGGTGGAACGCACCGGGCTCATCGAGGTGCCGCTGGGGCTGAGCCTTCGCAGCATAATATTCGATGTCGGGGGCGGCGTACTGGAAGGAAAGCCGTTCAAGGCAGCTCAAACCGGAGGCCCGTCCGGCGGCTGTCTGACCACCGCCCACCTGGACGCCTCGGTAGACTATGAATCGCTGGCTGCCGCCGGTTCCATCATGGGATCGGGCGGCCTTATCGTCATGGATGACGCCACCTGCCCCGTAGATATCGCCCGCTATTTCGTGAGCTTCACTCAAAAAGAGTCCTGTGGCAAGTGCGTGCCCTGCCGCCTTGGCACCAGGCAGATGCTGGGCATCCTCGAACACATCTGTGACGGCCTGGGGAAACCCGGGGATGTCGAAAGGCTGCAAAAGCTGGGGGAGACTATCAAGGCCGGTTCGTTGTGCGGCCTGGGGCAGACAGCCCCCAACCCGGTGCTGACTACCATCCGTTATTTCAAAGACGAATACCTGGCCCACATCAATGAGAAGCGCTGTCCGGCCAGGGCCTGTAAGGCCCTGACCCGCTTCTATATCCTGCCGGACAAGTGCCAGGCCTGCATGATCTGCCTGCGGCAGTGCCCCGTCGAGGCTATCGAAGGCGGCAAGCGGCTGATCCACGTCATCGACCAGAATAAATGCACCAAGTGCGGCACCTGTCTCGATGTTTGCCCGAAGAAATTTGACGCCGTGGTGAAGACCTCCGGCGGCGAGACCGTGGCCGTGCCCGACCACCCCGTGCCGCTGGTAGCGGCGGTGAAAGTGACGAAATAGGAGTTAACTCCTCAACAATGAATAACGAACTGACAACCATTCTGCAAAAATACTCCGGCCACCGTGACGACCTCATTCCCATAATGCAGGAAGTCCAGGAGAAATTCGGCTACTTGCCCGATCCAGAACTCAAGGAAGTTGCCCGGTTCCTGCGACTGCCTGAAAGCGAAGTATTCGGCGTAGGCACCTTCTATTCCCAGTTCAAGATGAAGCCCGGCGGCAAGAAATGCGTCACGGTGTGCCGCGGCACCGCATGCCACGTCAAGGGCGGCGCCCGCCTCCTCAAAGAGATCGAAAAAACCCTCGGTGTCCAGCCGGGACAAACAACGCCTGACATGGAATATACCTTCGAGACCGTGGCCTGCATCGGCGCCTGCGCCCTGGCGCCAAACCTGGTCATCGGCAAGGACATCCACGGAAAAATGACTACCAGGAAGATAGCCGAGCTTTTCCCCGCCAAAGATGCTTCCGGGAAGAATCCCAAACCCTGAGCGCCATGTTGCATCCTTAGCTTTTGACAGACCGGTAATGACAGACACCACCGCTCAACAAGGCCGCAAAGTTTGGGTGTGCCAGGGGACAGGATGTGAATCAGGCAAATCACCCCAGATACGGGAGGCCCTGGAACAAGCAGTCGCCCGCCTCGGCATCAAAGACGTAACCATCGACTTTTCCGGCTGCCACGGTTTTTGCCAGCAGGGGCCGCTGGTCGATGTGGCGCCCGAGGGAATCGTCTACACCCAGGTCAGGGTGGACGACGTTGAGGAGATCGTCAATTCCCACCTGAAAGATAACAAACCGGTCGAAAGACTGTTCTACCGTGACCCCCAGGGCGGCCAGCCGGTCCCCTACGCTAAAGACATTCCCTTCTACGCCCGGCAAAAGAGGGTAGTGCTGAGGAACTGCGGCCATATCAACCCCGAGCGCATCGAAGACTACCTGGCAGTCGGCGGCTACGAGGCCCTCAAGAAGGCGGTGACCAGCATGACCCCGGAAGGGGTCATCGCCGAGATCAAGAAGTCCGGCCTGCGGGGCCGGGGCGGGGCGGGTTTCCCCACCGGCACCAAGTGGGAGCTATGCCGCCAGTCCCCCGGCGATGACAAATACGTCATCTGCAATGCCGACGAGGGCGACCCCGGCGCCTTCATGGACCGCAGCATCCTGGAGGCCGACCCCCATTCGGTATTGGAGGGTCTGGCCATCGCCGGTTACGCCATCGGCGCCAGGAACGGCTTCATCTATGTCCGGGCGGAATATCCCCTGGCGGTCAACCGTTTCCGTATCGCCATGAAGACCGCCCGGGAAAAAGGGTTCCTGGGCAAGAAGCTCTTCAGCAGCAATTTCGATTTCGAAATGCACCTCAGGGAAGGCGCCGGCGCCTTCGTTTGCGGCGAAGAAACGGCGCTCATGGCCTCGATCGAAGGCAAGAGGGGCATGCCGCGGGCGCGCCCGCCTTTCCCGGCCCAGTCCGGCCTGTGGCGACGGCCGAGCAATATCAACAACGTCAAGACCTGCGCCAATGTCCCGGCGATAATCAGGAACGGCGCCGACTGGTTCGCTGCCATAGGCACCGAAAAGAGCCGGGGTACGGCCATTTTCGCCCTTACCGGCAAGGTAGCCAACTGTGGCCTGGTCGAAGTGCCCATGGGCACCGCGCTCAGCGAAATAGTTTATGAGATCGGCGGCGGCATCCCCGACGGCAAGCGCCTTAAGGCCGTCCAAACAGGCGGCCCGTCGGGAGGCTGCATCCCGGGCAACCTGATTGAAACGCCGGTTGAGTATGATACCCTGGCGGCCCTGGGATCGATCATGGGTTCCGGCGGCATGGTTATCATGGACGAAGATGACTGCATGGTAGATGTGGCCCGCTATTTTATTTCTTTCACCCAGGAAGAGTCCTGCGGCAAATGCGTCATGTGCCGCCTGGGCACGCTGCAGATGCTGAACCTTTTACAGGCCATTACCTCGGGCAAAGCCACCATGGCCGACCTCGAACTCCTGGCCGACCTGGCGCCCACGGTGAAAACGGGCTCCCTTTGCGGCCTCGGCCAGACATCGCCCAATCCGGTGCTCACCACCTTGAAATACTTCAAGTCCGAATACGAGGAGCACATCAAGCGCCGCCACTGCGCCGCCGCGGTGTGCAAGGGCCTGGTTATCGCCCCCTGCCGCCACACCTGCCCCTCGGGTATCGACGTGCCCAAGTATGTCCGTTTCATCCAGGCGGGAAAATTCGGCGAGGCGGTAGCCACCATCCGGGAGAAGATACCCTTCCCCTTCGTCTGCGGGCTGGTCTGTTTCCATCCCTGCGAAAAGAAATGCCGCCGCGAACAGGTGGATGAAGCCGTGGCCATCAGGATGCTCAAGGGCTTTGCCGCCTCCAGGGATACCGGCCTGTGGAAAGATCGCAGCAAGGTAGCCCCTGCCACCGGGAAGAAGGTAGCCGTGATCGGCTCCGGCCCCGCCGGCCTGGCGGCCGGCTTCTACCTGGCCAAAAAGGGGCATGGCGTCACCGTCTTCGAGGCATTGCCCGAAGCCGGGGGAATGATGCGCTACGGTATACCGGAATACCGGCTGCCACGCCATCACCTGGCCGGGGAGATCGAAGAAATCAGAAAGGCCGGGGTAAAAATCGACACCAGCGCCAAAGTGGAGTCCCTGGACAAACTCTTTGCCGGTGGTTTTAATGCCGTATTCGTCGCCTCCGGAGCCCACAAAGGACAAAAGCTGGGAATCCCCGGCGAAACCAGTCCGGGAGTCATCGAAGGAGTCGACTTCCTGCGCGAGGTCAATCTGGGCAACCATGTGAAACCAGGGGATAAGGTGGCCATCGTCGGCGGCGGCAACGTGGCCATGGACGCGGCGCGGATCGCGCTGCGCCTGGGGGCTAAAGACGTTTCCATCATCTATCGCCGCGGCCGCGCCGAGATGCCGGCCAGCGACGAGGAGATCGAGGAAGCGGAGGCCGAGGGAATAAAGCTATTATATCTAACGGCGCCATCAAGAATCAGCGCCAACGGCAAGGTCAACCTGGAATGCCTGCGGATGGCGCTGGGCCAGCGCGATGCCAGCGGGCGGCCCCGGCCGGAGCCGGTCAAGGGAAGCGAGTTTAACCTGGAGCTTGATACCCTGATCGCCGCCATCGGCCAGACCAGCGACATACCGTCCGGCTTTGGCTTGAAACTAAACAAGAACGGGACGATAGCGGTCAACCTGGACACGCTCGAGACCAGCCGGCCCGGCGTGTTCGCCGGCGGCGACGTGGTGCTGGGCCCGGCTTCAGTGATCCAGGCCATCGCCCAGGGCCGTGAAGCTGCCGGGTCTATCGATAAGTATTTGGGCGGCGATGGGACCATCGACGAGGAACTTTCGCCGGAAGAGACCGACCTGGCGCCGGCGGATGCCCGGGAAGAAGAGAAGCGAAGGCCGGCGATGGCCGTCAAGCCTGCCGGGGAACGCAAGCGTTCCTTTGCCCAGGTCGAAGAGGGCTATACCGTAGAGCAGGCCATCGAAGAAGCCAGACGCTGCCTGAGGTGTGATCTGGAAAAGTAGCCCGTAGCGGCACGTTGCACGTGCGTAGCGGCATACCTCCCCCTTTCGCAAAAGGGGGATACAGGGGGATTTTGCCTGTTTCTTAAATCCCCCTCAGTCCCCCTTTTTCAAAGGGGGAGACGGCGACATTTTCGTAACAACAACATTGGCTCACAGGCAGGGCCGCCTGTGATACCGTAAAGACAGAGGAGATAGTTGGAACCCATAACCTTGCACATTGACGGCAAGGAAGTAAAAACCAGCCCGGGCGCCACCGTGTTGAAGGCGGCCCAGGACGCCGGCATATACATCCCTACCCTGTGCGCCGACCCGGACCTCGAGCCGTACGGCGGCTGCCGCCTCTGCGTGGTCGAAATCGACGGCGTCCGGGGGCAGCCCACCTCCTGCACCACCCCGGCGGCCAGCGGCATGGAGGTCCGGACCCAGACCCCGGCGGTAGACAAGATCCGCCGCACCGCGGTGGAACTGATCATGTCCGACCACCCTGCCGACTGTCTCATTTGTGTCAAGAACCAGCGCTGCGACCTGCAAAAGGTGGCCGCCTACTTCGGCATCGACCAGCACAAATACCAGCGCACCAGTCGTGCCGTACCAATAGACAGCAGCAACCCCTTCTACGAGAGGAACCTGAACAAGTGCATCCTGTGCGCCAAGTGCGTCAGGGTGTGCAATGAAATCCGCGGCGTGGGCGCCATCGATATCGCCTTCCGCGGATTCAGCAGCGTCATCGCCTCCTTCGGCAACAAGCCGGTCATACAATCGTCGTGTATCTCCTGCGGCGCCTGCGTGGACAAATGCCCGGTTGGCGCGCTGTACCTCAAAGACCCGCGGCGGCCCGATACCGAGGTCAAAACCATCTGTACATATTGCGGCACCGGCTGCGGCATAAAGCTGGGCACCCGGGCCGGAAAAATAGTTACCGTTGAGGGCGACCGGGGAAACCGGGTCAACCGGGGCTATCTCTGCGCCAAGGGACACTTCGGCATCAGGGAAATGGTCCATCACCCGGAGCGGCTGACCTCGCCCCTGGTCAAGCAGGGAAGCAACTTCGTCAAGGCAAGCTGGAACGAAGCCCTGGACTACGTTGCCGCCAGGCTCGCCTCCCATCAGCGGGGCCAGGCCGCCGTCATTCCTTCCTCCAAGTGCACCAACGAAGACGGTTATGTTGCGCAGAAACTGGCGCGGGTAGCGCTGGGCACAAACAACGTCGATCAGTGCGCCCGTTTTTGTCACGCGCCGTCCATGGCCGGCCTGGAGGCCAGTTTCGGCCTTGCCGGCATGAGCAATCCCCGGGACGAGATCGGCGATGCCGCGTGCGTGATGGCCATTGGCACCAACACCCGTTCCTCTCACCCGATAGTGGCGCTGGAAATGTGGCGCGCGGTCAACCACGGCCGGAAACTGATCGTCATCAATCCCCGCGAAATCGACCTGACGCGATGGGCCAGCCTGTGGCTGCGGAACAAGCCGGGGACCGACGTGGCCCTGCTCATGGGCATGGCCCGGGTAATCGTGGACGAAGGGCTGGAAGACAAAGAGTTTATCGAAGGCAAATGTGAAAACTACCCGGAGTTCAGGGCTTCTCTGGCGGATTTTGGCCTCGATGCCGTTGAAGCCATAACCGGCGTCCCGCAGGCGAAGATTGTCGAAGCCGCCCGCTTGTACGCTTCATCCCAGCCGGCGTCGATAGTCTACGCCCTGGGCCTCTCCTCCCACGGCGTAAAAAACGTCAGGGCCGTAACCAACCTGGCCATGCTCACCGGCAATGTCGGTAAGCCCTCTTCGGGAGTCAATCCGCTATGCGGCCAGAACAACCTGCAGGGCGCCTGCGACATGGGATGCCTTCCGGACATGCTGCCGGGGCAACAGAAGCTGGCCGACAACGAGGCCCGTGCCAGGTTCGAAACTGCCTGGGGAACGAGCCTCGATCCCGCGCCG
>CAZFEA010000096.1:0-10707 GCA_964518085.1 uncultured Dehalococcoidia bacterium | reverse complement strand
GGTTGCTTACCAGGATCTTGGGCCGGAGGCCGTCCGGCGCCTGGAAGTGGAGGACCTGCCCGCGATCGTGGTCAACGATATTTACGGAGGTGACCTGTATGAGGAAGGCAAAGCCATGTACCGGGCCTCAGGTGACAGGTAACAAGTGTAAGGTAACAGGTAACAGGCGGGCCGTAGCGGCACGGTGCCCGTGCCGGTAGGCAACAGGTAACAGACACCGGGTCGGCCGTAGCGGCACGGTGCCCGTGCCGGGGAAGGGACAGGTTGCACGCGTAGGGGCCAGCCAGAGAGGCCCGACGTAGTCGGGACTCGGCGGCTTGCCCGCCGCTGGTGGCGTGCAGCACGGTGCCCGTGCCGGTAGGCAACAGGTAACAGACAACGGGCACGGCGTAGCGGCACGGTGCCCGTGCCGGAGGTGGGGTTAGCTACTGACCGTCACCCATCCGCTTCATATCCACAATATGTTTATCTTGCTGTCCAGGGCCTTGAATTCAGGGTCACCGGTCACGAGTTCTGCCTGGTTTTTCTTGGCCAGCGCGGCCGCAAAACAATCGGCGTAGGCAATACTGCCAGCGGCCTTAAAGCAGGCGGCTTCGATGGCCAATTCCTGGTCAACAGGCATGACTGTGATGGGCAAAGTCTTGAATACAGAGGCAACAATTGTGGCCCCGGCCGCCCCTCGCCGGCGGAGAGCCAGGTAATATACCTCGCCGAAATTAACCGCTGACATCAACAGGTCAACGTGTTGCTCAATAGCCTCGGCAAAGATCGTTCTCACCGTCTCCCATCCGGACTGTTTTTGTAGGTAAGTCATCAGGGCATGGCTATCAAGCACACGAATCATTGGGTATCTTCCTTGTCCCTTTCCCTTGCCCTCTCTTCCAGGAGTTCCCTGGTCAAGTCCCCATTGGTGCCGAGGATTCCTGCTGTCTTGTCCAGGTATTCAACCGTGAGAGGCCGCAGCACTATTTCACCATTCTTTTCCTCGATATTAACCCTTGTTCCAACTTTGAGATTGAGCTTTCGCCGGATGTCGGCCGGAATAACGATCTGGCCCTTGGTCGTCATGGAAGTGGTTGTCATTTTCTTCTCCTTTGAGAATAAGTATGACATATGCTGTGGTGTAAGACAACATACCAAACATCTTACTGAAGCGATGGCGAGGCGGAATACCGGCGATGGGTGAATTGGAATATTATTTCGTCAGGGGTCCGTAAAGCTCACGGGCGAGTTTCAGGGCGTCCTGGGTCACCTTCAACTGGACCTCTTCTTTCGAGGTGTTGAAGTATGTTGTGCCGGCAACTCGCAGGGCCTCGGGAGCGAGGAAATCAGTGGGTACGTCGGCTCTGGCTGATTGCATCAAGGCGCTCTTGCTCCAGGCGGTAAGGCCGTCTTTGCTCAGGAACCAGTTGATGAACACCCTGGTGGCGTTTGGATGCGGACCACGGTCCAGGTGCGAAAGCGTGGAGGAGGCGCTGACATACAACCCTTCGGCAGGCATCATCCACTTCAGTGGGGCCCCGGCCTTCTGGAACTCGGCCACGCGTTCTTTATATGGCGACACGGCGATGGAATATTTTCCCCGGGCTACCCATTCGACGTGCTGTCGCGTATCTCTGGTTATCGCCGGCTTCTGTTTGATGAACTGGCGATGAAAATCGGGAGTCATCTTGACCATGGCGGTGTACATGAACCAGGTAAAACTGGTGCCCGGTATGGTTGGGTCGCCGTAAGCTATCTTGCCTTCCCATCTCGGATCAAGGAGGTCGGAATAACCCTTGAGGTCACCCGGTTTGACCAGGTCGGAGTTCACCGCCAGGGTATTGGCCACCCCGGTACCGTGGCCGACCACGTACTTCCCCTCGACATCAATAAAAGGAATTTCATTGTCGAAATAGGCCCTGGCGTCGAGTACCTCAGGAAGAATGAGCAGGGGTCTCAAGGGGGTCAATACCCCGGCGGGTTTCAGGTCCATCAGTGGGGGGGTCGATCCGCCAATGTACAAATCGCCGAAGTAAAGTCCTGCCCTTCTCTCGGAAAAAATCTTCTGGTTCAGCTCTGTGCCCACTCCGGAAACCCACTGGATGTCTATGCCGAACCTCTCTTTGAAGGGCTGGCTGAGGGCTGCTTTCATATCAGGTCCGACTATCGAGTAGATGACCAGCTTACCTTCCTTTTTGGCTGTTGCTACCGTCCGGTTCCACTCGTCCTGCCATGGAGGTGAGCCGGTTTGCGCCGTTGTGGGCGCCGGGACCGCCGGCGGCGCAGGGGCCGCCGCTGGGGCGCAGGCGACCAGGACGAGAAGCAACAGGGAGAGGCAAATAAGGGTGCAAAATCTGGCGACGCGAAATATCACTGTGGCCATCCTTCTAACGATCGTTCAATTGCGCTCCCCTCTCCCTCGACGGGAGAGGGTCAGGGTGAGGGTGACCCCCTCATTGGTCCTCTCCTGCGAGGGGAGTAGAGAACCCCTGTGCAGATATGGGGGCGAGCGAGCCGCCACGCGGTGACCCGCGCCCCCCGGCACGTGCAACGTGCCGCTACGGGGGTTCGCCCAAGACTTATTTCAACAGCGATGCGAAGACCTCTTTGGCCCACTTGTTCTCATACTCCACCTTCTTGATCAGGAAGTCCTCGTCTTCGCTGATGAAGTACTTGATGCCGGGAGCGCGGAGGTCGCTCTTGTCCAGGTGGTCTGTCGGCACGTCAAGCCTGGCGCTTTCGGCCAGGGCGGTCCTGGAATAGACCGTCTGGCCGTCCTTGCTCAGGAACCAGTTCACGAAAACCCTGGTTGCGGCGGGGTGGGGCGACCGGTCGAAATAGGCGATCAGTCCCGGGCCGCCGCCGAGCCAGGCTCCCTCTTTGGGGATTACTGTCTTGATCGGCGCTCCGAACTTGATGAATTCCGCCTGGATATCAGGCTGGACGCCGATGGCTATGGCGTACTTCCCCCGGGCAAGGCCCTCGACCTGCAAACGCTGGTCGCGGGTAAGCGCCGGCTGATTCTTGACCAGTTCCCGCATATAGTCCAGGCCGGTGAACTGGTCCGCCACCACGGCAAACCATCGCGAGCCCGCTCCGGCAATCGTTGGATCATTGATGATGATTTTGCCCTTCCACTTCGGATTCAGGAGGTCCTGGTAACTGGTCACTTCTCCGGCCTTCACCAGCTCGGTGTTGGTGGAAACGTAGTTGTTGGAGGCGGTGAGAACTGGACAGGCGACATATTGCTTCTCTTTATCGGTGAAGAAAAGCTCTCCGCCGTACCAGACTTTGGGGTCCTTGATCTCCGGTAGGACTATAAGGGGCTTGAGTGGCGCCAGAAATCCGAGGGTCTTGAAGCCTGTGGTCGGTGTGGTGGCGCCGCCGATATACAGGTCCGCCAGGAAGAGTCCGGCACGCCGCTCGGCCGACAACTTCTCCACTACTTCGCTCCCTCGACCGGAGACGAACTGCACCTCCAGGGCGAACTTTTTGCCGAATTCTTCGGAAAGGGTCTGGCGCGTTGAGCTTGAGGCCGTGGTGTAGATGGTCACCCGGCCATCTTGCTTTGCCCCGGCCAGGGTTTTCTCCCAATCGGCCTCCCATCCCTGTTTGGCCGGAGCCTGGTCCTTGACGGGTGGGCCGGGTGGGGTTGGGGACGGCGCGACGGCCACGCTGCAGGCGAGGGTGGCAAGCAGTAGCAGCAGCACTCCGATGCACAGGAATTTCTTCAGCATCGTTTCCCTCCGGATGTAACTTCCTTGACTGGTACGGTAGGGGGTTTGATTTATCAAACCCAACCAGGGCTTGATGAATCAAGCCCCTGCGCGGCATCTATCATTGCCTTTGCATTAGCATCTTTGCTTGTTCACGTATTGCCGCAATGGAAGGGTTTTCCAGGTAAGTTTGAAGGGACAGTTCATTCACATTTTGAATTTCCAGCCCCGGCCTTCCATTGATCTCCATGACCAGGACATTATCATCCACGTCCATGACTAAGTCAACACCGGAGAGCCTGAGCCCCGAAAGCTCTGATGCCTTTCGGGCAAGCTGCTTCATATCGTCCCATTTGGGCATAGTAAATTCCGGCGGTATTTCCAGTTCTTCGATGGTATATTCCTTACGTTCTTTCTTGGATATGATATGGCGGACCGCGCCTGTGCCGATGTCCAGGCTAATGCCAAGGCCTCCGGCGGCGAGATTGGACCGTCCTTTAGACTTGACCGTAGCATATCGCATCATGGCCATGATTGGTTCGTTCTCAAAGCAGATGAGGCGGATATCGGGCAGTCCTGCCGCCATTTTGAATTGTAAGCGCCCGGAGCAGTAAACCCGTTTCTGGATGATAGCTACGTCGCCGTGATGCGTGCCTGAAAAATCGCCGTCCAGGATTTCCCTGATATGCTCCTTGACTTTCCTTTCGGGGTATATCTCGCCAGCCGGGTTGACGAAATAGTCGCCCTCCCTGTGGAGAAGGACAATCCCCTTGCCTCCGGAACTGCTGGCCGGCTTGAGGACAAACTCGTCGGGAAACGCCTTGACCAGCTTCATATCGGTAAAATCGTGGATGACATGATAGACGGGAGGCGTGGGAATACTATTTGCCTCGAGGACTTCTTTGAATTTGATCTTGTCTTTGGCCAATGCCAGAGACTGGGGGGAGTTAATATTTCGAATAAGGAAATTTCGGAAGTTCATCCCCATGGGAGCATAGCGGAACAGCCGGCTACTTATGGACATGGGTCTTTCTCAGGAACCTGAAGCGGACCAGCTCGGTGAGCCTGAGACCCAGGTAACGACCGCTGGCAATTACCGCCACAATGGCGATGCCGAATATGGCCCACAGAGAGACTGTGGGTAGCGCCAGCAGCAACGTCCCGATGAGTCCAAGCACGATTGCCAGGGCAAGGGTAGTGGCAAGAACCCCCACGACATCGGCGAAGCGTTCTTCGGCCACACTCTGGCTTGCCTGTTCGATCAAGTGGGAGGTAATGATCAGGGGGAAGACGGCGCTGGAAAGCGGAACAGAGCCGGCAGACAGGGCGTTGACCGCAGTCACGATTAGAACCAGGGTAAACAGAATCAGGGCAAATTGCGCCACGTGCGGCAGTCGGATCCTCGATAGAAAGAACGTCTGGATGCCGATGCCGATGACCACCAGCAGCAAGTAGAATATGGTGCCCTGGGGCACGCCGAGCTGTAGCAGTGTCAGGGCGATGACCACCGGGCCGAAAACCCCGTAGGTGCGCATTCCGATCAAGAGCCGCCCAATGACCACGGCAACACCAAGAATCGGGATAATGAGCAGGATCTTTCGAGTGGTAACCTCGTCGAGCAGGTCGATAGCAGGCAATACCCCGGCTGGAAGCAGGTCCGGGGCTAAGGCCAGAGGGATGGGGACCATGGAGGCCAGTAACCAGGCGCCGGTGGGCGGAGCCCGCGCCGGAACCAGGGTTTCACCCTCACCCTGACCCTCTCCGGTCAAGGGAGAGGGAAGTGCGGAACGGGCTACACCCTGACCCTGACCCTCTCCGGTCAAGGGAGAGGGAAGCGCGGAACGAGCTACACCCTCACCCTGAGCCTCTCTCGTCAAGGGGGAGGGAACTGCGGAACGGGCTACACCCTCACCCTGACCCCCTCCCGTCAAGGGAGAGGGGACTGCGTCGGGCCGCGTCAAAAACTGGCGGCCGGGATCGACGGTAAAGCCCGCCATGTCATTTCTCCCGATGAGCATGGGGGTGGAAAGACCGGAGCGGTCAGCCAGGGTTACCCTTGTGGTGATCTCCCGTCCGGCCAGCATGAACTTGACCTTTGCCGTTTCCCTCATCTTGCTGCCGTTTCCGCCGGTGATCCTGGTCTTCCTGTCGCCGGCCTTGTACGCCAGCGACAGCGCCAGGCTACGGTCTAAAGATGAGTAATCGGCGCCGGTATCGATCTTGGCTACCACTTCAACTTCCCCTCCGGGCGCCATGAGTTTGACTCGTTCTTTGGCGCCCAGCAGCACCCTTGCCTCATTGGAAGCCTCTGCCGGCAGCATGGGGATTAACATCAGCAGCACGAGCGCCGTGACGATGGCAATTCTGGTGAGTGACTTTGACATAACAACTGCACCTTTATCAAAGTGTCATAACATTCATAGAATTATAACGATTGCCAGGGAAAAAGGTTAAGTTTCTATTTCATTTAACGCATAGATGAGCAGGGCCGCGATGCTCTTGCCATCCCCCAGTTGTCCTTTCCTGATCAGTCCCAGGCATTCGTCCAATTTCATCGGCGCCAGCCGTATGCCATCGGTGTCGTCGGCGTAGAGACGGCTGGGCGTCAGGTCCCTGGCCACGAAAAAGTGCATGTACTCGTCGCAGAAGCCCGGAGCGACCCACCAGCCGGTAATCTCCTTCAGTTCCCCCGGGGCAAACCCGGTCTCTTCCTGAAGCTCCCTGCGGGCGCAATCCGAGGGCGTTTCCCCCGGCTCGATCATTCCCGCAGGCAGTTCGAGAAGTTCGCTACTGATGGAATACCGGTATTGGCGTATCAGAAGAATGTCACCGTTGTTATCTACCGGGAGGATAACCACGGCGCGGCCGCGCTCGACCACTTCTCGGGTGGTCGACCGTCCGCCGTTCACCAGGACCGTATCGACCCGCACCTTCATCCCGCGGCCTTTGAAGACCTGTTCGGTCTTGACCAGTTTTTCGCGCGGTACGACAGGCTTTCCAGCCTGTCGAGGCAGTGCGGCTTTGAAGACCTGTTCGGTCCTGGCCAGTTTTTCGCGGTCCATGTTACAGGGTGATGGTCAGTGCGATTTCATCGCAGTGAGGAAACTTGGCGCATCGCTGGCATTCTCCCCAGACCTTGCGCGGTAGCTGGTCCAGGTCGACGCGTTTGAATCCCAGCTTCTGGAAGAACTCGGGTTTGTAGGTCAGGCAGAACACCGTGGGCATTCCCAGTTGTCTGGCTTCCTTGAGGCAGGCCTTGACCAGGGCGCTGCCGATCCGGGTTTTCTGTTTGTCCTGTTCGACGGCCAGGGCCTTGATCTCGGCAAGGTCGCACCAGCTCACGTGCAGGGCAACGCAAGCCACCACCTTGCCTTCGTGCCGGGCCACGTAGAAGTCGCGGACGTTTTCATAAAGCTCGCTCAGGGGTCGCGCCAGCATTTGGTCCCTCTGGGCGAAGAAGTTTATCAGCCGGTGCATATCCGGGACATCGGTTACTTTTGCCCGTTCGATCCTGGTCTTATTTGTAGTGCGCATGAAGCGCGGTGTTCCTTCCTTGCAGTTTTTTCATAAGAGTGCGGTACCAGAAAGAGGTTGGCTTGTCTTTCAGGAAGACGGTCATATCTTCCGACCGCCGGACGGTTACCACCGTGCCGCTTTTGAGGTCCCGGTCGATCTGCCCGTCGATGCCCATAATGGCGCCGCGCTCCGAGGTTATCTCCAGGTCTACCGTGGCCTCTGCGGGCAGGACTATGGCGTTGCTCAGGCTGAGGTGGGGGGCTACCGGTTGCAGCACCAGTTCCCTGGCGCCGGGATAGAGGATCGGCCCTCCGGCCGCCAGGGTATAGGCTGTGCTGCCCGTGGCGGTGGATACGATCACGCCGTCCGCCTTATATTCGTTGAGCAGTTCACCATCAATAGCTACCCTGATCTCGATTGCCCGGGTCGAGTGGGCGCGGCCTACGAACACATCGTTCAGGGCGTGAAAGGACTCGGTGCGCCTTTCCGGCTCGGGAAACTGGTAGTCTGCCTGGAGCATGGTCCTCTGTTCGTAGTAGCCTTCGCCATGCAGAAAGTGGGGCAACTGCTCCAGGGCCTCTCCCGGGTCGAGCTGGTTCATAAAGCCCAGCTTACCCAGGTTGATGCCAAGTATAGGTATCTGCCGGGGGGCGATGGCCCTGGCAGCCCGGAGGATGGTGCCGTCACCGCCCAGGCTCAGCACCAGGTCGGTGTCGCCCAGCAAATGGGTCGATTGCTCGGCCTGCCAGGCGGAAAATGTCCACGAGGTGGCGCCGGCGCGGGCAATCACCTCTGCCAGTTGGGCCATAAGCGGCCTGGCTGCCTCTACTAAAGGATGGTAATAAATACCGACTTTGCTGACCAATTCACCCTCGTAGCCAAAAGTCTATCACCGGTATCTGGGGGTGTCAATTCATCCCGTGGTTCCAGTGGACCATTCCCCTGTCTCCTGTAGCCGTTTCCCGGCCTTTGACGGCGCTTATGCTTGTATGCTAACATCGGGCAACAAAGATATTCTCTTCGAGCCGTACGCCTAAACCTGCCAGGGCAGGGCGTCCGGCCGGTGGGCCGATGCCCCGAGGGCGTCCGCAGAAATGGGGGCGCCTCCCGTTCTTGGAAAGGAGAGTTAGTGAAGCCGGTCTATCCTCATCACAGCACCCCGTCCGTCTGGCACGCCGTTGCTGTGCGCCATCCCCTGGAATTGTGCTGCCGCGCCGATCGCTCCGGTGCAGTTACTCCACGGTCTTCCATGGATTCGAGATGAGCAACTTAGTACCGGAAAGCCAGGTGATACATCGTGCCGCGAGCGGGCGAGGGTATTTGCGAGAAACGGCGCTGCTGTTTTTGCGGCTTGGGGCTACCAGTTTCGGTGGGCCTGCAGTGTACATCAGCCTGATGCATGATGAGACGGTGCGCCGCCGCCGGTGGGTTGGGAACCAGCGTTTTCTGGACATGATCGGCGTCACTAACCTGATACCTGGCCCCAACGCCACCGAGTTGGCCATTTACCTTGGATTAGTCCGTGCGGGCTGGGCCGGGGCGATAGCCGGGGGAGTACTGTTTATAGTACCGGGAATGCTGGCCACCCTCGGCGTAGCCTGGGCATATGTGACATACGGCTCGATGCCCCAAGTAGCCTGGGTGCTTTATGGGGTTAAGCCGGTAGTTGTGGCCATTGTTATTCAGGCGGTGTGGAGTTTGAGCAAGAGCGGGTTGAGAGGGGTGGTAGCCAGGGCTACCGGGGGGGCGGTATTGATGCTCTATCTCCTGGGATTCAACGAGATAATGCTCTTGTTTGGTGGGGCGGTGGTAGTCCTCCTGGCGTCTGCGGGGCGGCGCGCGGTCAAGACTAGGCTATCGGCGATTGTTGTGGTTCCCGGTGCTCTCCAGCCATCGCTGGCCGCGCTCCAGGCCGTTGTTCTGCCTCTTAGCCAGACGACGGTCTTCCTGACCTTCCTCAAGATTGGAGCAGTGCTGTATGGAAGCGGTTATGTTCTTCTGGCCTTCATCACGTCCGAGTTCGTCGACAAGCTGGGGTGGCTGACCAACCAGCAGGTCCTGGATGCTATAGCAGTAGGCCAGATCACACCGGGCCCGGTGTTTTCCAGCGCTACCTTTGTTGGGTACCTGGTGGGTGGCTGGCCATCCGCTCTCGTGGCTACCCTGGGGATTTTCCTTCCATCATTTTTGCTTGTGGGATTGTTGAGCCGGATGTTGCCTGCGGTCAGGAAGTCGCCATGGGCGGGGGCCTTCCTCGATGGCGTAAATGCCGCCTCCCTGGCGCTCATGGTGGGAGTCACAATCAAGCTTGGGCGGGACGCAGTAGTGGATGTTTTCACCATCGGGCTTGCGGTTGCCGCTCTGCCGCTGGTACTTCGGTCCCGGGTTAATTCCGTGTGGCTTATAGTGGGCGGCGCAATCCTGGGAATGGCCTACAAGTTCGTGACCGGGTAGGCCGGTACAGCGACACCATCGCGCCGGTGATCATCACCGAGCTATAATATCCAGGGCTTCAGACTCTTTGCTGACAAAGGATTGGATTTCCCATGATATTCGAGCTCAACGAACAACAAAGACTGCTTCAAAAAAACATCCATGAATTCGCCAGGAAGGAGCTTGCCCCGAAGTCCTCTTACTGGGACGCCGGGGAGGAGTTTCCTTGGGAAAGCGTGAGAAAGATGGCCGGGATCGGGCTTACCGGGCTGCGTCTGCCCCGGCAGTACGGTGGCACGGATGCCGACCTCATGAGCGCCGGACTGGCGCTGGAAGAGGTGGCCAGGTTCGATCTGAGCTGCGCCATCATCCTCTGCAGTGCCAATATCACCGGCAGGGTGTTGCTGCACGCTGCTAATCCAATCAAGGATGAATGGCTCCCGGGGATCGTGAAGGGGGAAAAAATCGTCGCTTTTGCCGCAGCCGAGCCGGAGGCGGGCTCGGACGTCAGGGCGGTAAGGACCGTCGCCCGGCGCCAGGGGGACGTCTTGGTCGTGGATGGTGAGAAGTCGATGATAACCTCGGCCGTGGTCGCCGCAGGCATTATTGCCCTGGTCAAGACGGACCCAACAGGGGAAGGCATAAGCATAGTCTTTGTCGAAGCCGGCAGGCCGGGGATCACTATCCATCCCCTTCCGGGCTTTGGCTGGAGGGCGACCAGGTGGGGCAACATCTCATTCGATGGGGTTAAAGTGCCTGTGGGGAACCTTATCGGGGAGGAAGGCAATGCCCTGAACATGCTCAAAGGCACGGTGCAGGAGCAACGTGCCCTCACCGGGCTGGTCGCCCTGGGGGCGGCGCAGCAGGCCGTCGAGGAAGCGGTTGACTACGCCAGGATTCGCCGTGTTTTTGGCAAACCGCTGGCCAAGTTCGAAGGCATACAGTTCAAGCTGGCGGAGGATTTTGCTTCCATTGAGGCTTCCAGGCTGGTGTGCTACAAGGCGTTATACCTGATAGAAAAAAAGGCCCGGGACGCCTCCATGTGGGCGGCGATGGCCAA
>CAZFEA010000095.1:0-10771 GCA_964518085.1 uncultured Dehalococcoidia bacterium | reverse complement strand
GTGCCTTCCATTCGGGTACCACAGGCGTCCCTGCCTGTGAGACATGGTTTTAATACCTTGGTGGAATGCTTTCCCATAGCGCCTTGTCACTAATTTTGTTAAAATGGTCTTGCGCGTCCCTGTAGCTCAGTTGGATAGAGCATCTGCCTTCTAAGCAGAGTGTCGTGGGTTCGAATCCCGCCAGGGACGCCATAAATTGGGGGCAGTGGGAGCAAGAATTCTTTGTTCACGGTGTCCGCCGAATGAGCTGGTTCTCGATTGTTACTGAAATGTTACTGAAATGAGGCAAACCCTGCCGCCGAGGTCTCATGGCCCCACAAAGGGCGGAGACCGCGTGACTACTAATGCGACCCGCCATTCGCTAGCCTTCGGTTTTCACTTCCTGGTGGTGCTCGCGGTCAGTCTCACCGCTCTCGGAGCCGCCTGTGGCCCAATCACAGCGGGACCCCAGGTGTTCCGCGTCAATATCGGCGGCGAGCCAGCCACCATCGACCCCAACCGCGCCTCGTGGTCCACCGAACGCACCGTGATCATGCAGGTCTTTGAGGGGCTCCTCGGATATAACCCGGACTTAACCTTGAGACCGGTGGTTGCCCGGGAAATACCGGCGATGGCCAACCAGGGCATCTCCCCTGACGGCCTGACATACACCTTCAGACTCAGGCCCGACGTCACCTGGAGCGACGGTCAGAAGGTCACCGCCAGGGACTTCGAGTACAGCATCAAGCGCCTTTTCAGTCCTGAGCTTGCCGCAGAATATGCTTCCTTTTACTTCGATATTCTTGGCAGCGAGGAATACTACGGCGCCGGCGGCAGGGATGCCGCTACCCGGTCAGGTCTCAGGGATAAGGTCGGGGTGAAGGCGGTAGACGATGCCACACTCCAGATAACCCTCTCCCGGCCCCGTCCCACCTTCCTGCAGCTAACGGCCCTGTGGCCGGTCTACCCCTTGCGGGAGGACATCCTGACCCGTTATGGCGACCGGTGGACCGAGCCGCCGAACTACCTCGGCAACGGCCCATTCCTCCTGACCGAGTGGGTACACTCCGACCATCTGACCTTCAAGCCCAATCCCAACTACTGGGGCGACCGCCCGAAACTGGCCGAAATACAGATGAAGATGATTACCGACCAGAACGCCGCTTTCGCAGCCTATCGGAACAATGAGCTCGACATCAGCGGGGTGCCGGCAGGTACCGAAAGGGCCACTATGGCTGACCCGATACTCAGCAAAGAAATTCTGCGTTCCCCGGAGCTGGTCACTTTTGCCTTCCAGTTCAATCTCAAGAAGCCGCCCCTGGACAACAAGAAGTTACGCCAGGCGCTGGCGACCGCAATTGACCGGGACGGGTTTGTGGACAAGGTCCGTGGCGGCGTGGGCAAATCGGCGCTGAGCTGGATTCCACCGGGCATGCCCGGACACGATCCAGACCTCGGCAGGGAATACCGGCTTAATGTGACTGCTGCCAGGAAACTCCTGGCCGAGGCCGGGTATGCCGATGCCAGCCGGATGCCGGAAATTAAGTTCCAGTATGCCGACACCGGCATCAACCCCACCATCGCCCAGTTCCTTCAGGCGCAGATGAAGGAGAACCTGGGCATCACGATAACACTCGAGCCGATGGAGCGAAAAGCGTTCAGTCAACTGGTCAACTCCAATCAGCATACCTGGGCGTGGTTTGGTTGGGGGGCCGACTACCCGGACCCGGACAACTGGCTCCCGGAACTGTTCGGCGCCGGCGCGGGCAACAACCATACCGGTTACACCAATCCGGCCTTCGATGAACTGGCCAGGAAGGCGAAGTCGGAGCCGGACAATGAGAGGCGGCTGCGGATGTGGGCCGAGGCCCAGCAGATGGTGATGGCCGACGCGCCGATAGCCACCATGCAATACCGTGAGCGATTCGTCCTGGTGAAGCCGGCAATCAAGCAACTCAGGTACACCCCCATGGACGGCGATGTGCCCGGGGACATGTTCCTTGCCGGGGTTTCTATCGAAAGGTAGGCACGCAAAATCCCTTCTCCCTCCGGGAGAGGGACCCCTCACCCTGAGCCTCTCCCGCAAAGGTGAGAGGGGACTGCTGACGCTGATGTATAAATATATCATCCGGCGTACCTTCTGGCTCATCGTCGTCCTCTTTAGCGTGAGCTTCATTACCTTTTCCCTGATGCACCTGGTGCCCGGCGGGCCCTGGGACAAAGAAAAGCAACTGCCCCCGCAGGTCGTGGAGGCGCTCAATCGCAAATATGGCCTGGACAAGCCCTTCCTGGTCCAGTTCGGTGACTTCTTGTCGGGCCTGGCGCGGGGTGACCTGGGAGTTTCCTACACCTTTCAAGACCGCGGCGTGACCCGGATCCTACTCGAAGGCCTTCCAAAAACGGCGGCGCTCGGACTCACCGCTTTCGCCCTGGCTATTCTTATCGGTATCCCTTTCGGCATGGCCGCCGCCCTGAAACAGAACTCCGCGGTGGACTACCTCTCGGGCCTGTTCTCCACGATTTTCGCCAGCATTCCCGGCTTCATCCTGGGTATCCTCCTGGTGGTCGTCTTTTCCGTATCGCTGCACTGGCTGCCCACCGGCGGCTGGGGTAGTTTCCAGCAGATTATCATGCCATCCTTTGCCCTGGCCACTTTGCCGGCGGCCTACATCGCCCGGATTACCCGGGCCAGCACGCTTGAGGTAATGCGCCAGGACTATGTCCGCACCGCCTATGCCAAGGGCCTGTACGAACGCGTGGTCTTGCAGCAACATATCCTTCGCAACGCCCTCATCCCGGTGATGACGATTGCCGGGCCGGAACTCGCCTTTCTAATCTCCGGCTCCTTCGTTATTGAAAACCTGTTCTCCATACCGGGTATCGGCCGCTATTTCGTTCAGGGCGTCTTCGCCCGGGACTACGGGCTTATCATGGGAAGCATCCTGTTCTACGCCTTTGCCGTCGCCGTCATAAATCTGGTCGTCGACATCCTGTACGCGGTGATCGACCCGCGCATCCGTTATGAGTAAGGGTCTGACATTGACGCCCGTCACCGAAACGGCCCGGCCGCATCGTAGCCTCTGGGGTGACGCCATGGCGCGGCTCAGGCGCAACCGCCTGGCCATGGCCGGAGGCGGGGTCATTGCCCTCCTGGTTCTGACAACTGCCTTCTATCCCTTCGTCAGCCCCTACGATTTTGCAGGACAAGACCTGAACGCGATCCTTCAGGGGCCGGGTCGCGCCCACCTGATGGGGACCGATGAGCTGGGCCGGGACGTGTTCACCCGCCTGCTGTTGGGCGCCCGGACCTCGCTGGCGGTTGGCATTTTCACTCAGCTTATCGTTCTGGCCGTCGGACTTCCCACCGGCGCCATCGCCGCCGCAGCCGGGGGCAGGACCGACAACCTCATCATGCGTTTTGTTGACGTCACGTATGCCTTCCCCGATTTGCTGCTCATCATCCTCCTCCGGGCGATACTCGGCGGCAGCATCTACATGGTTTTTCTGGCCATCGGCCTGGTCGCCTGGGTCAACGTCGCCCGCCTGGTCCGCGGCCAGATACTGTCGCTGAAACAGCGTGACTTTGTTACCGCGGCCCGCGCCATGGGCGCTGGCGGCGGTTACATCACGACACGCCACCTGCTACCCAACTCCCTGGGACCTGTCATCGTATCGGTCACCTTCAATGTGCCCCGGGCTATCTTTGCCGAGGCGGCCTTGAGCTACATCGGCATAGGCGTGCAACCGCCTACCCCAAGCTGGGGGACCATGATCCGGGATGGTTACAACGTCATCTTCGCGGCGCCCCATCTCTCCCTCTTTCCTGCTCTGGCCATATGCCTCCTCATGCTTTCTTTCACTTTCCTGGGCGACGGTCTCCGGGACGCCCTCGACCCGAGGTTACGCCGGTGAGCGCGGGGCCCCTCCTCGAAGTCCGGGACCTGTCCACCTACTTCTATACTCGGGACGGCGTGGTCAAGGCGGTGGACGGGGTGTCGTATGCCGTCAACCGGGGCGAGACCATCGCCCTGGTCGGAGAAAGCGGCTGCGGCAAGACCGTCAGCGCTTTATCGGTGATGCGTCTGGTCGCCGACCCACCGGGAAGGACCGTCTCCGGTGGGGTGCTTTTTGACGGGACCGACTTGCTCAGAATACCTAAAAAAGAGATGCGCGACGTCCGGGGCGCCAGGATAGCCATGGTCTTCCAGGAGGCGCTCAGTTCGTTGAATCCGCTGTTGACCGTCGGTCACCAGATTGCCGAAGCACTGCAGCGCCACCGGCGCATGAGCCGCCGGGCGGCGCTTGATGAAGCTATTTCCCTTCTTAAGCTGGTCGGCATCCCCCAGCCGGAGCGGCGCACCGGCGATTACCCCCATCAGTTCAGCGGCGGCATGCGCCAGCGAGCCATGATCGCCATGGCCGTTTCCTGCCGGCCTCAACTGATCATGGCCGATGAGCCGACAACCGTGGTCGATGTTACCATTCAGACCCAGTTGCTCGAACTGATTCGCGGCCTGACCGAAGAACTGGGCACGGCGCTGGTCCTCATCACCCACAATCTCGGTATTGTGGCCCGCTATGCTCGCCGCGTCTACGTGATGTATGCCGGCCGGATGGTAGAAAGCGGCCCTGCGCCGGATATCTATCATCGCCCGGCCCATCCCTATACCGCCGGGCTGCTGGCTTCCGTGCCGCGCCTGGATGAGCCGAGAAAAACGCGGTTGATACCCATCGAGGGGCAGCCGCCCGATCTGGTCCAACCTCCTGCCGGCTGCGCCTTCCAACCTCGCTGCGCCTATGCCTCTGCGGACTGCCCGGCAAGCTGCCCCACCATGGTTGAGGTGTCACCCGGACACTATTCGGCCTGCTGGCGGGCCGGAAAGACTGAAAGACCGTGGCTGAAGACGTAATCATCGAAGTGAAGGACCTGGGCAAGTACTTCCCGGTCACCTCGGGTCTCGTCCGCCGGAAGAAAGTAGCCGAGGTGAAAGCCGTTGACGGCGTGTCTTTTTCTGTCCGCAAAGGTGAAACCCTGGGCCTGGTGGGCGAGAGCGGGTGCGGCAAAACGACGGTGGGCAAGTGCCTGCTTCAACTCTACCGTCCCACTGCCGGCGAAGTGCTATTCGAGGGCCGGGACCTGTGCCGGCTTTCGGAGGAAGAACTGCGCCCGCTGCGCCACAAGCTCCAGGTTATCTTTCAGGACCCGTACGATTCACTGGACCCCCGCTTTACTGCCGCTGATATCATCGGCGAGCCCATGCGTATCCGCGGTATGCATCGAGGCCGGGCCTATCGCCAGCGGATTGCCGAGCTTCTCGACCTGGTTGGCCTGGCGCCGTATATGGCGGAGCGTTATCCCCACGAGTTCAGCGGCGGACAGCGCCAGCGCCTGGCAATAGCGCGGGCGCTGGCTCTCCAGCCGGGTTTTATCGTTTGTGACGAACCTGTCTCCGCCCTGGACGTTTCCATCCAGGCCCAGATCATCAACCTGCTCGATGACCTGGGCGAGCAACTGGGGATCGCGTACCTGTTCATCTCTCATGACCTCGCCGTGGTCCGCCACATCAGCGACCGGGTCGCCGTGATGTATCTGGGCAAGATCATGGAGGAAGCCGGCCGCGATGCCCTGTATCAAACGCCCCTTCACCCCTACACCCAGGCGCTTCTGTCCGCCGTCCCCATCCCCGACCCGGCCATAGAGGCGCGACGCGCCGTTATCGTCCTCAAAGGCGAGGTACCCAGCCCCATCAACCCGCCATCGGGTTGCGTGTTTCACCCGCGATGTCGCCGCGCCTTCGAACCCTGTCCCACGGTAGTGCCGCAGCTCAAAGACGCCGGCGAGGGCCACCGCGTCGCTTGCTTGCTGTATCCCACCTCGTGGCCAGAGGCCGGTTGCGGTATCATCGAATCAACCCACCCATTCCCGCTTGCGGCGGGCACCATGAAGGATGAAAATGGCCTATCATCACGAGGAGGCCCAGTCCGCCTCCCCCTTTCGCAAAAGGGGGATACAGGGGGATTTTGCTTGTTTCTTAAATCCCCCTTAGTCCCCCTTTTTCAAAGGGGGAGATGGCGACATTTTCTGAGCAAGTCCCTGGCAGTGTTCGGATCAACCGCCCGCAACGAGGCCGGTGTAAGGCTTGGGTGCGTCGGTGCAGTCCCCCAGCGACATGAAGGTAGAGCTCCGGGATGAGCCTGTCTACCCCGGCGGTGCACCGGACAAACACCAGCAGTACGATGGCGGCGCTCTCAAAGCGTTCCTCGGGTCCCCGCATCCGGGGCGGCAACGGTGACCGTGCCGCAGTCCAGGGTCAGTTTCCGCCCGGCCCCACGTGGGAAAGGTCCGCCGCGGCTATGATGGAGCTGCCACCAGGGTGCGGTAGTACTGCCACCAGACCTCGGGAGCGGGGCCCTCGCCGGCCGTGTCCGAAGCCACGTTCGCCGGCAGGACCCGGGGCGTCCCCAGTTGGCAGGCAAGGTGATTCATCTCGGCCTGCTTCTCCAGGAGGACCGCCCAATTGGTGCACTCCTGAATGGTCCCGGCCACGTACTCCGTTCCGTGGCCGCGGCTGTGGACCACCGGCTCCGTGCCCAGGGTCCGGGCGAAGGCGCGGCCCCTCTCGGCGTCGTAGAGAAGGTCGGAGCTTTCGTGGATGGGGATATCCCGGGTGAAAAGGTAGGCCCCATCCCGCTGCAGCGGCTGAATCGCCCGGCCGGTGATGGCAAACGCCCGGCCATATCTTTCGTGGGTGTGAACGATGGCCCGGACATCAGGCCGGGCCCGGTAAATCTCGATGAAGGCCCAGATGTAGAGGGGCGGCCGCGTCGGTCCTTCGAGGAAATTGCCCTGCAGGTCCATGACCGCGATTTCCCCGGGCTGAATCCGGCCCATGTTAAGAGACGGGCTGAAGGTGAAGCGGTCCGTGCCAGGAATACGGATGCTGACATGCTCCAGGCTCCGCACCAGGCCGAAGTGATAAAGAATGTGACAGGCCAGGGCGGTATCGTGCCTGAGCCTTTGCAGGTCGTTTTCCACCGGTAACAGCGCCGGCAAGGGGCGCGGGCCGGAGTCAATAGACTGGTAAAAATGAAATTGTGGCGCTCCTCCGGGTGGGTTGCGGAGACGGTCCCGCAGGTGGCGTTCCACCGATTCCGGAGCTATGGCGGTAGCGCTGCCCAGGGGCAGCGCCAGGAAGTTCATGGCCGCGGAGTCCTCCAGGCCGTGGGCCAGCATGGTTGCGGCCTCCGCCGACTCGGCGGCCACCACGATTCCGTGGCCCTGAAGATGGCAGGCTTTGGCGTTGCCCAGTGTGTCCGCCACCGCCCGGCCCCGCTCCCGGTTGTTGACCGGTGCGGCGCTCTGGTAAATGGGGATGGGGCGAACGGTGATTTCAGCCCCCTGGGTGATGAGCGGCCTGATCTCCCGGGAGGCGATGCCGAAAGCGGTGGCCATCTTCTGGTGGGTGTGCACGATGCCGCCCACGTCGGGACGCCGCTTATAGATTTCGCTGTGCAGCCAGTACCCGGCCGGGGGACGACCGCGGCCTTCGACCACGCCTCCATCCAGGTCCATTACCAGGATGTCATCGCCATCTATTATGTTTAGAGGCCGCGTGCCGGTATCGGGGCGCGGGGTAATGACCATGTTGTCGGCATCCCTCACGCGGGCGCTGACCTGGCCGGTAAGGTCCACCAGGCCCACGGCATGCAGGGCGCGGCAGCACCGGGCCACATTATTTCTGAGCTGGGCGACCGGCAGGTTTTCCACTAGAGGCTCCTCCTTTTCAGTCCTGGGTTTCCGTCGAATAGTATAACCTTTCCCTGGCAGACCAACAAATGCTCGCCCTTGCCATTGGCCCGGGAAGTAACGCAATAAGGGACCTTGCCTTATGGCCTGGAAGGTTAACGGACTTTCCATTCGGGCGTGCTATAATGAGGCGTGGCTGCGAAGACGAAATCCAAAGACCTGAAAACGGTGAAGGTTTCCGGCATTGTCCGACAGGAAGGCAAGCTCTACTCCGCCTGGTGCCCCGAGCTCGATGTCGCTAGCCAGGGCGATACCGTGGAGGAAGCCCATAGCAATCTGGGCGACGCGGTAGAGCTTTATCTCAATACGCTGGTCGGGCTTGGAGAAATTGATAGGGTTCTGGCCGAAAGAGGGCTGTCGGGCAACGTGAAGGCCGGGCGTCCGGCACTTGTATACCTGACAAGCTGGGACGTAGTGGTCCGCTGACTGCACTCACCAGGCGTGAGCGAAAATAAGGATGTTTCACAGGCAGGGCCGCCTGTGGTACCGGAGGGAATCTTGCAATTTTTCAATCTGAACGGAGGCGTACCGGAATGACCACTGTCGTAACCGATGAAAAACAGGACGTCCTCATTCTCGGCGGGGGGCTGGCCGGGCTAACAGCGGCGCTGGAAGCGGCGTCGGCCGGGGCAAAGGTCACCATCCTGGACAAGATGGAGCCGATGCGCGGCAAGAGGATAGAAAAGCTTTACGGGCCCGGCGGAGGCGCTAACGATACCTATCGCGCCGGGGGCGGCGGCCTCAGCCGGTTCTCCCTGGAAGGCCCGCTGGAAGACCTGCTCGATCGGCACCGGGACCGGGGGTGGGGCCGGGTGGATACCGAACTTGTCCGTGCCCACCTGGAAAGGGTGGACAGGGATTGCCGCTGGCTCCGCGACGACCTGAAGATGCCCTACGACAACAAGTGGAACCGGGTGCTGGGAAAAGGCCCTGCTATCTGCCCGTTCTTCTACAACCTCTGCCAGCAGCGGGGCGTCCGGCTGCTTTTTCAGACCAGGGCCCTCAAGTTTCTTACCGACGGCCCCCGGGTCACCGGCGTCCGGGCCAGGAGCCCGCAGGCGGAGTTCGATTTCAGGGCCCGGGCGATCATCCTGGCTACCGGAAGTTTCACCGGAAACCAGGAAATGATGCTCAAGTACGCCGGGCCGGACATCACCTATCTGGCTTTGATCACCGGCAGCACCCATAACACCGGCGATGGCCTGACAATGGCCGCGGAGCTGGGCGCCCAGATGAACAACATGAATGTCTGCCACATCCGCACTACCGACAAACTGCTGGGCGTAGGGCCTTCCCGCCACCTGGTGAACCTCTACCACCTGGGCATCTACCTCAACCGCCACTGCCAGCGCTTCATCGACGAGGGCGTGGCCGACAGCGACACCATCGCCAACGCCATCGTCTACCAGCCGGGCAACGAGGCCGCCCTGGTCTTCGACGACGCCGCCCGGTCCATGTTCCATGAGGAGTTTGACGACTATCCCCACCGCGACCAGGTCATCCAGACCGCGACTACCCTGGAAGAACTGGCGGCGAAGATAGCCTTTGATCCGGCAGCCTTCAGGAAAGCCATCGCCGAATTCAACTCCAGGGTCAAAGACGGCAAAGCGATGGACCTGCCCATACCCAAGACGATGGACGCCCGGACCATCGAGAAGGCGCCTTTCTACGCCTTCTACCCGGTGTGGCCGGGCCTCAACCATCCCCTGGGCGGCCTGAAGATAGACACCCGCGCCCGGGTGCTGGATCTGGACAACGAGCCCATACCCGGCCTCTATGCCGCGGGGTCCATTGTCAACTGGGCCTTCGGCAGGCCTTACGAGGTCGCCGGCGTCAAGACCTACAAGGGCAGCTACCACGCCGGTTCATCATCGGGCCTGGCCACGGCGCTGACCTTCGGCCGCATGGCCGGGCAAGCCGCCGCCGGTACCCGTAGCCAGTAGACGCACGCTGCGCGTGCCGGGGTGGGGCGACCCCTATCATCCCCGCGGCTACCGACTTGCCCATCACTCATACAGCGTCCGGAACAGTCTCCCCCAGCGCGTCACCGGCTCGCGGATTTTCAGCGCTTTCAGCCCGGCCCAGGTCGTCGCCTGCCGGCTGTGCACCACCGGCGCCCCCAGGTCGGCTTCCAGGCAACGGACCACCCATGCCGGACACCAGGCGCCGCACGGGATGTAAATTCCATCCGCATGGCCAGCCTCGGTGTAGGCTTTTTTAGCCGCGGCATAGGCCGCATTCTGGGGCAAGGCGTGTATGTCACGGTTGTAGGTAATATTCAGGCTGTTAAAAGAAACCACCTCAAAGCCGCTGTCCTCAATGAATTTCCTGATCTTGGCGTTCATCGCGTCGGGAAGGGGTGAAGCCATGGCTACCCTCTTCACCTTTAAGGCATGAAGCGCGTCCACCGCCGCGGTCAGGTCGGTAGTGGCCGGTATTTTGGCGATCCGCTCAACGTTCCTGATGATTTCCCTGTCGAAACCGTAACCTTTGGTACATACCAGCGGCGCGCCGACCACCGAGACAAAGCCGGCCCCGGCGGTGGCTAGCCGGCCGGCGGCCTCATAGGCCCTGGATAAAGCCATCTGGGCCTGCTCATCCGTGATAGCGGTAATGCCCAGGGTGGCGATCAGTATCTCGATTCCCTCGGGGATGACGGAATGGACATCTACCAGGGACGAGGAGTACGGCACGGCAGGACTCACCCACCCCAGCTTACCCCTCCACCCGGTTACCCCGTCTTTAATGTCTTCATTTGCCAAGGTCAATCCTCCTTTGCGTTATGCACCGGCTATTGCCGGGGACGAAAACCGCGAACGAACGCCAGTGAACGCGAAGACCGGTTTAACCACAGAGGACACAGGGAAGTGGGAAGTGAGAGGTGAGAAGTGGGAAGGCCCGTAGGGCCTTCTGTCTTCCGTCTTCCGTCTTCCGTCTTCTGTCTTCTGCCTTCTGTCTTCTATCTTCTATCTTCTGCCTTCTGCT
>CAZFEA010000094.1:0-10773 GCA_964518085.1 uncultured Dehalococcoidia bacterium | reverse complement strand
CTGATGGAGGTACTGCGCAAGGCCATCAGGCGCTGACCTTCCGTAGGGGCGAACCTGTGTGTTCGCCCGCGCGACCCCGCGTGTTCGCCCCTGCGCACCGCTCGTTTGGGGTAGGGGCGAACCAGAGCGCATCCGTGGCACCGGTGCTCAGCGGCTCGCCCGCCCGTTCCCCCGCGAGATGACGGGTGGCACAGGCCTCCGTGCCTGTGAGAAACTGTTTTTATTGCCGCGCCGCTACGAAATAATTCGACGCCCGTTTTCCAATCTGCGTTGTGAGCGCAGATATCACAGGCGAGGACGCCTGTGATACCGTCCTCGCCCCCTACACCGCCTTTTGGGCCGTTTCTTCAACCTTGACGCCTTTTTCCCTGGCCCAGGCAACGGCTGCGGCAATGTTCTCGCCGGTCCCATCCAACTGAAGCAGCACCCAGCCCGCATCCGCGGTAACGTTGGCCCGGAAGATATTGGTGACCAGGTTGAACTTCTTTCCCAGTTCATGGAGAAAAGGCTCAGTGATTCGTTCCTGCGGGAAGGTGAGTTTGAAGAATTGCTTGGCCATTGATGAACCCCTTGTTGAAAGATCAGTTGATGTGCAAGAAGCCATGTGTCACAGGCACGGCGGCCTGTGGTACCGGTGTTTTCACAGGCAGGGCCGCCTGTGGTACCGGTGCTTTCACAGGCAGGGCCGCCTGTGGTACCCTGTTCCTCAAATCCCCCTTAGTCCCCCTTTTTCAAAGGGGGAGAGAAGTTCTCACAGGCTGGGCGCGCCGATCAGCTCTTCAGCGGTGACCCACCGGCCCTCATCGATGGCCAGACCACGTTCGATAAGTCCCAGCAGCTCCGCTTTTGCCCCGGGCATCTTGTACCCCTGGTAGTCCTGGGTGAACAGGTAAACCAACAAGCCATTGGAGCGATAAGCAGGGTTGAGAAAATGATCGAAGACCAGGCGGGAAGTCACCTCCAGGTTTTCGATAAGCGTCTTGAGTTCTCTCAGTCGTGCGTGGGGCGGCGACAGGGTCACCTTTCCGTTGACGTAGTCTTCATGCATGGGCGTGTTAAGGCGGGGAAGGAAGGGCCGGAAACGGACGAAGTCGGGATTGATTTCGTTCAGCACCCTGGCGGTGTTCCGGGCGTGCTGCTCGGACATCCCCGGGCCGCCAAGATCAGGCATGACATATTCGGAGACCTCCAGTCCGGCCGCTTTGGCCTGCCTTCCGGCCCGGATGTGCTGGGCGGCGGCCACGCCCTTTTCAATGCGGGCGAGAAGCTCGTCGTCGCCGGTCTCCAGTCCGAAATGCAACCGGCTCAGCCCGGCGGCGCGGAGGGCATTGAGCTCCTCCCCTGATTTTCGGGCCACGGTATGGGACCGGGCGTAGGAAGTAATCCGTTCCAGGCTCGGGAAAGTAGCTTTGAGATAGGTGATGACCTCAACCAGGTCTTCGGTGGGCATGATCAGACTGTCGGCATCTTGGAGGAACGCGGTACGCCCGCCTGAGGCCAGCCAGTTGATGACATGAATAAAGCTGACATGCTGGTTCAGTTCCCGGTTGCTTCGCACCAGGGCGGCGGCAACTGTCCCATCAACCTCACCGGCAACGCCCAGTACCCGGGAAGCCTTCTTGATCAGACTGCCTATCCTGGCGGCGGCGTCGATATCGGCTTTGATATCCGCTACCGGCCGCAGGGCGAATTTCTGTCTCTGGTACGATGAACCATAACAAAAGGTGCACCGGTTCCACGGGCAATTACGGGTTGCCCGAATTAATAGCGAAGAGCTGCCGCCTTCGCTGGGCGGGCGGATGGGGCCCATCTCGAAGGAGAGCCGAGCGATTTCTTCGGCAATGTGGCTAATGTTGCCATCGGTCAAACTGACTATAGACATAGGCTCACGATTTGCCGCTGACGGCAGGAATGCCTGTCTCCGCGTTCCCGCGTCTCTGCGGTCAATTAACTGTTTAGATAGGGTGTTTTCAGGTGCACGCGGCAGCGTGCCGCTACAATATTGTAACCTGTCACCTGTTACTTGTTACTTGCTCGGCCAGTGCATGGATAGGGACCGTTTTTTGTTCCCCGGTGCTCATGTCCTTGAGCAAGATGGAGCTGGTCTTCAGCTCTTCCTCACCGATGATCGCCACGCGCCTGGCGGCAAAGGCGTTGGCCTGCCTCATCTGGGCCTTCAGGCTTTTTGCCCCGGAGGACAGCATGGCGCTCAGTCCCCTCCGCCTGAGGTCCGTCACCAGCTTTATTCCTGTCGGTTTTGCCTGTTCCCCCAGCGGGGCGACATACATGTCGATACCCGGCTCAGTCTTTGGCGCCAGTCCCTGTTTTTTCAGGTTGGCCGCGATTCGCTCCAGCCCGGTGGCGAAGCCCACCGCCGGCGCCGGCCTGCCCCCGATCTCCTCTATCAGGTTGTCATAGCGGCCTCCGCCGCCGATGGTTGCCTGGCCACCCTCCTCCTCGGGCTGAATTTCAAACACTGTCCTGGTATAGTAGTCCAGGCCGCGCACCAGGCGGTGATTGATAACGAATGGTATCGACAGCACCTCCAGATAACGCTTGAGCTGCTCAAAGTGGTCGCAGCACTCGGGACAAAGGTAGTCGACGCTTTTGGGGCTTCCCCGGGCGGCAAACTGGCATACCTGGTTCTTGCAGTCAAGCAGACGAAGGGCGTTCCTTTCAGCCCGGACCTGGCAGTCTTCACACAGGCCCTCAGTATGGGTGCGGTAGTAATCGCGCAGCTTTCCCAGATAAGCCGGCCGGCACTTCGGACAGCCGATGCTGTTCAACTGCAGCGTCAGCCGTTGCAGCCCCAGGGTCTTGAAGATAGACCAGGCCATGTCAATAAGCTCGGCATCCAGCGAGGGATCGGGGTCGCCGATGGCCTCGGCGCCGAACTGGTGGTGCTCCCGATACCTCCCCGCCTGGGGGCGCTCGTAGCGGTAGATGGTGGCAAAGTAGTAAAGCTTTACCGGCTGGGGCCGGTTTTGCATCCCGTGCTCCAGGTAAGCGCGGCAGACTGGCGCCGTGCCCTCGGGTCTGAGGGTAAGCTCCGAGCCACCCTTGTCCTTAAAGGTGTACATTTCCTTCTGGACGATATCCGTAGCCTCGCCTACAGTGCGCACGAAGAGTCTGGTATCTTCGAAAACAGGTGTTTCGATCCGTTCGAAACAGTAGCGCCGGCACAGCGAAGTGATGGTGTTTTCAATATGCCGCCACACGGACTGTTCTTCCGGCAGGATGTCCTGAGTGCCGCGGGGAGACTGGATCAAAGGATCCTCCTAAACAATTGAAAGATTGAAAAATTGAAAGATTGAAAAATTAGTTTATTGCTTAGAACTTAGAAATCGGGATATAGTATTTTCTCCGTGTTGCCCTGGGGGTTGGGAAAAGATATACTGGTTTAGTATCCGATGGCACGATTATATACCAAAATGGTGTCCGGTAATAGGTAAATGGAAATTCAAACGGCGACGGAAACCCAAAGGTTGCCCGCTCCGCAGGCCGACGGGGCGCGGGACGAATGGCGCGCCCAACTGTTAAGCAAAGCCCGAGAATACCTGCCTGGCGATAAGATTGAAGCCATCCAGCGGGCGTATGATTTCGCGGTCAAGGCCCATGCCGGCCAATTGAGGCGGTCCGGCGAGCCTTTCATGGAGCACCCGCTGGCCGTCGCCATGTCGCTCCTCAACCTTCAGTTGGATGCCAGCTCCATCGTTGCCGCGCTCCTCCATGACGTTCCGGAAGATTGCAAGGTACCTCTGGAGGAGATCGAACGGAAGTTTGGCTCAGAAGCAAGCAAGCTGGTAGATGGCGTGACCAAGCTGTCCAGGATTCCAGTGGAAGCCCTGGAGATCAAGGGATTGGCCCGGCGCAAGGCTGAGGACAAAGAGGCCCATGCCGAAAACCTTCGCAAGATGCTTATCGCCATGGCCGAAGACGTGAGGGTGGTATTAATAAAGCTGGCTGACCGCCTGCATAACATGAAAACCCTGGATTCCCTGCCTGAGGACCGGCGCAAGGCTATCGCCCAGGAGACCATGGAAATCTACGCCCCCCTGGCCCACCGCCTGGGCATCTGGGACATCAAGTGGCAGCTTGAAGACCTGGCCTTTCGCCAGTTGGAGCCGGTCCAATACCGCGAGATCGGGCGCAGGCTGGCCGCCCGGCGGTCCGAGCGGGAAGCTTTCATTGCCGAAAGCAGCGACATACTGCGAAGCGAACTGAAAAAAGCCAGAATCGAAGCTGAGGTCATGGGAAGGCCCAAGCACATTTACAGCATCACCCAGAAGATCGAAAAGTACGCCGCGACGGGCAAGGAATTCGATGACATCCACGACCTCCTGGCGCTGAGAATAATGGTCAAAAGCAAAGAAGACTGCTACGCGGCGCTGGGTGTCGTCCATAGCCTCTGGCATCCGCTGGCCGGAGAATTCAACGATTTCATTGCCACCCCGAAGGATAATGGCTATCAGTCGTTACATACCACGGTCCTGTATAAAGGGTCGGTGCCGCTGGAAGTGCAGATCCGGACCCGTGAGATGCACCAGGTGGCAGATTATGGCATTGCCGCCCACTGGCGCTACAAAGAGTCGGAGAAACGGGACCCTGCCTTCGCCAGTAAGATTACCTGGCTGCGCCAGCTCCTGGAGTGGCACCGTGAGCTGAGCGGCAGCCAGGAGTTCCTGGAAACAGTGCGGACGGACATTTTGAAGGACCAGGTGTTCGTCTATACGCCCAAGGGAGAGAGCAAGGACCTGCCACGGGGGTCTACGCCCCTTGATTTTGCCTATTTCATACATACTAACGTTGGCAACCGGTGCATCGGCGCCAAGGTCAATGGCCGGCTGGTGCCTCTCACCTATGAACTGGCCAGCGGCGATACTGTCGAGATTATCGCCAGCAAGGCCGACCGGGGACCCAGCCGCGACTGGCTGAACCCAAATTTGGGCTTTATCAAAACCTCCCATGCCAGGGGAAAAATCCGGCAGTGGTTCAAGAAGCAGGAGCGGAACGAAAACATTGAAAAGGGCCGGCAGCTCCTGGAAAAGGAGAGCCGGCGGCTGGGTGTGCCGTTTGGCGATGCCGAAAAGATGGCCGCGGCTTTCAAGTACGACACGATCGAGGATTTCTGGGCTGCGCTGGGCTATGGCGGGGTTACGCCGCAACAGGTAATCCAGAGACTGCTGGCAGAGAAAGAGCCTCCCAAACCTGCCCAGGAAATTGAAGAACTACCGCAGGTGCCCCTTCCGGAGGCGCGCCCCTCGGCAGTGAAGGTGCTCGGAGTGGGCGACCTGCTGACCCACCTGTCCCATTGCTGTCACCCTCTGCCCGGGGACGACATCATCGGCTATGTCACCCGGACCCGAGGGGTCAGCATTCATCGCAAGGACTGCCGGAATATTATCACTGAGCAGGAAGTGGAAAGGCTGGTGGATGTCAGATGGGGTTCCAGCGAGCAACTGTACCCGGTGGCGGTGATCGTAGAGGCCGACGACCGGGTGGGGCTGCTGAACGACATCAGCAGCCTGGTGGCCGGGGAGAAGGTGAATATCGCCTCGGTCAAAGCCGCGCCGAGCAGAGACGGCGTTACCACGATATTTCTTACCCTGCAGATCAAAGATATCAGCCAGCTTAGCCGTATCCTGGCCAGGATAGAGGCCGTCCGCGGGGTCAACTCGGTCTCCCGGCGACAAGACGGCCGGGCTGCGAAATAGCAGCTAGTCCCTATCTCCTATTTGACTGTGCTCTCCCTTTAGGGTATCCTATCGTTTTGTAGTCCAGACGCTATTTCTCCAGGAGTTATACCTATGCCGAAATTATCGTCCGCGCAGAAGACGACCAAAGCTTCAGAAAAGAAAAGACAGGTGAACCAGCCGGTCAAGAGCGAGATCAAGACGCTGGTATCGCGAGCTGAGGCATCCATCAAGGCGGGCAAGCCCGAGGCTGCGCAAATGGTCAGTAAGGCTGCCGTTGCCCTGGACAGGGCGGCGACCCGGAAGGTGTTGCATGCCAATAATGCCGCCCGGCGCAAGAGCCGGCTCATGAAAAAGCTCAATGCCGCTGCCGGCGCGGAAGCCCCGGAAAAGGCCAAAGCAGCCCCGGCGCGGAAAGCCAAAGCCGCCTGATCCACGGTAGGGTGGGTTAAGCACGCGAGGCGTGGTGCGTGTGGTCTCGGTGGCGTGCGAACCCACCATGTATGCGTAGCGGGACGCTGCCGAGTGCCCCATGGCGCGAAGGCTTCGGGTGGCCCTTGTGCTCTCAATTTCGATACCACCCTCGACACTCCACTACCTCAATGCCTCTGCTGCCCCATTGACAGCGGTTCGATGACGTGTTACTATGCGAACAAACGTTCTAGCGAGCTAGTTGCTGCTTGATCCACAACCAGCGCCCTGGGGCGCAAGGAGAATAATATGACGCGACTTACGGAAAGACAAAAAAAGGTCCTGGCATATCTGCGGACTTTTTACCGGGAGCGCGGTTATCCTCCAACCATTCGCGACATCGGCTCCGCCTGCGGCATAAGCTCGACTTCAGTGGTCAATTATAACCTGAACGTTCTTGAGCGCCTGGGATACATCCACCGGCACCATGAGGTATCGCGTGGCATCGAGTTGCTAGGTAGAGCCCGGTATGATGAAGATTCGGCAATACCGGTGCTGGGTTTCATCGCGGCCGGTTCGCCAATACCGGTGCCGCAGGCCGATGCCTGGTCGGAGGCGCCCCTGGGGTATATCCCGTGTCTCCCCGGTGTGCGCGAAAGGGACAACGTGTTTGCCCTGAAGGTAAAGGGCACCTCGATGATCGATGCCTTGATAGACGATGGAGATACTGTTGTGGTCCGTCGGGCTGAAGCGAAACCTGGAGATATGGCCGTGGTGTGGCTGAAAAGGGAGATGGAAACGACACTGAAGCGCGTTTATTATGAAAACGATCGGGTCAGGCTGCAGCCCGCCAATTCACAAATGCAGCCTATCTATACCGAGCCGGACAATGTCGAGCTCCAGGGTAAAGTAGTGGCCGTCATCCGCGAACTGGACTGAGGCACCCTCACCCCAACCCTCTCCCGTCAAGGGAGAGGGACAAAGTTAGTCCGATGACGGGATGGGCCGGGGTTCCTGGACAGCCATGTCCTTGCCGTCGCAGGTCACTTTGCCTTCTCCTGCCTTGGTGATCAGGATTTCAGTGCCGCAAACTTCGCAGCGATATCTCTTGCCAAGTTGATTAGCCAAGGTTAAGTCCTTTTCCAAGAGATAGGAGTTAGGCGCCAGAGACTAAGATGTCTGTTGTCTCTATCTCTATCTCTATCTCCTAGCTCCTAACTACTTCTTAAGTTGCGTCGGCTGGCCGCAGCAGTTTACCGCCCCGTTGCCGCCCCGGGTGACAATGAATTCCGTCCCGCACTTGGCGCAGACATATCTTTTGCCCACTAGGTTAGCCATAGCTGTTTCACTTTCTTAAGCGAGTTGAATTTGACCTTTTTCGGGGAAAGCTTCCGGATAGGAAATTATAGTTGCGGAGGGGAGAAAATGTCAAACCGGTATTGACAGCCTGCTCTCTGTGGTTTATAGTCGCTTTAGAATGAAGATAGTCCTGTCTCTATTCCTGCTGCCGCTCTTTGCCATCATTCTTCTCACCGCCTGCCGGGACGGTGCCATACCACGGGGAGGTGGGGTTATGGCCACGTTTTATCCTGTTTATGAAGCCGCCCGGCAGGTCGGAGGCCAGCAAGCCCTGGTCCAACTGGTGGTCCCGCCGGGTACCGGGCCCCATGATTACGAACCAACTCCAAGGGACGTTGCGGCCCTTTCCGATGCCGCGATGGTAGTCTTCAACGGGGTGGACTTCGAGCCATGGCTGGAGCGTCTCCTGCCGGACCTGGAGAAAAAAGGAGTGGTACTGGTTGATGCCAGCAAGACTATCGATCTCCTGGAAATGGAGGATGAAGTTGACCCCTCCAGGAAAGTACCCGATCCCCATTTTTGGCTCGACCCGGTACTGATGCAGCAGATAGTGCTGGCAGTGAAAGACGGCTATGTCAGGATGGACCCGGCCGGCAGGCCGGCCTACGAGGCAAATGCGATAGCCTATAACGCCAAACTTGAAGCCCTGCACCGCAAATACCAGCGTGAACTCGAAGGATTCAAGAATCGCACCTTTGTCACCGCCCATGCCGCCTTCGCCTACCTGGCGAAACGGTACGACCTCGAAATGATACCAATTGCCGGCGTCAATCCGACGGATGAGCCTTCTCCCCGGGAGATGGCCGCTATCGTCAGGCTTGCCCGGGAGAAGGGGATCAAGCACATCTTCTTCGAGACCCTGGTTAGCCCGCGCCTGGCGGAAACCATCGCCCGCGAGGTCGGCGCCGGCACCCTGGTGCTGAATCCCCTGGAAGGCCTCGAAGATGAAGAGATAAAGGCAGGCGCGGATTACATCTCGGTCATGGAGGAGAATCTGGCAAACCTGAAAACGGCGCTGCAGGCGATCAACTAACCTGTCAGCGGTAGCCGCACGCTGCCGCGTGCCAGGGCGGGCCGTAGCCGCACGCTGCCGCGTGCCGGGGGCGGGGGTAGCCGCGAGCCGCCGGCTCGCCCTTGCATTCCCGGTGATTGAATGATCCGTGGGCATTCGGATGCTTGTACCAAAAAGGTGTTTGAGGCAATTAATTCCGTTTCGGCCAATTTGAGGGCGGCCACGCCACCATCCCCGCGGCTACGGGGTCGCCCGCCTCCGGCGCTCCAGGTGCACCATCAGGATGGCTATGTCAGCCGCGGTGACACCTTCTACCCGGGAAGCCTGTCCCAGGGTGAGCGGCCGGAACTTGTTGAGCTTGAAACGGGCCTCGCTGGAGAGACTTTTGATCGAGCTGTAATCCATGTCGGCGGGAATCGACCGCTCCTCCAGCCGGCGAATTCGTTCAACCAGGGCCTGCTGTTGCTGGATGTATCCCTCGTACTTGATCCCGGTTTCCACCTGAAATGCCGCATCTTCGTCAAGGCGGCCGTTGCCGAATCCAAGCTGCTCAAGGAGCCTGTGCGAAACCCGGGGGTGGCACAGGAAACTGGCCAGGGAAACGGCATGGCTGTATTCAATCCCGGGGAGCTTTCCGTTGATGTCTCCGGGTCTGAGGTAGCTCTTTTTCAGACGGGCGATTTCCGCCGCGATCGTTTCTTCTTTCCTTTTTACCGCCTCGTAGCTGTCGCTCGACACGAGACCAAGGGAATAGCCAACCGCCGTCAGGCGGATATCAGCGTTGTCCTGTCGCAGGAGAAGCCGGTATTCGGCCCTGGACGTCAGAAGCCGGTAGGGCTCGCTGAAATCGCGGGTTATCAGGTCGTCCACCATGACCCCCAGGTAGCCCTGGTCGCGGCGCAGGACCAGAGGCGGTCTGGCCTTTAGCCTGAGGGCGGCGTTTATGCCGGCAAGCAATCCCTGCCCGGCGGCTTCTTCATAGCCGGTAGTCCCGTTGATCTGTCCGGCAAGGAAAAGGCCGGGGACAGCTTTGGCTTCCAGCGTGGCCATAATCTGGTGCGGCGGTGCAAAGTCGTACTCTACGGCATAGCCGACCCTCACCATCTCGACCTTTCCCAGGGCAGGTATGGTACGGAGCATGCCTAACTGCACATCTTCCGGAAGGCTGGTATTGGCGCCCTGGACATAGACTTCGGTCGTCTCCCAACCCTCCGGTTCAAGGAAAAGGGGATGCGATGTCCGGGCGGGAAACCTGTTAACCTTGTCCTCAATGGAGGGACAGTGCCGCGGGCCGGTACCCTTTATGACCCCGGTGAACAGCGGGGCGCGGTGAAAATTCGAACGAATAACCCCGTCGGTGTCCGGGTTAGTATTGACCTGGTAGCAGGGCAACTGCAGGCGCCATGGGTATTCCGGACCCGGTGGGAAGACCGGATTCGGAGCCGGAAATACCGGAGTGGGCATAGCCTGTCCGTGATAGTGCCCGAAAAACAGCGGCATCGGGTTCCCATGGAGGGGCGTCGTCTTGCTGAAATCGATGGTGCGGGCATCTATCCTTGGCGGCGTCCCGGTCTTCAACCTGCCAAGGGTAAGACCCAGCCGCCGGAGGCTATCGGAAAGCCCGTAGGCGGCGGGCTCGCCCATCCGTCCCGCAGGATAGGAGCAATCGCCCACAATTATCTTGCCCGACAATGACGTGCCGGTGGTGACGACCATGCAAACACACCGGTAAATTTGTCCCAGGTTTGTCCTGGCCCAGAGTGCTCCCCGCGGTACCACAGGCGTCCCCGCCTGTGAGACAACGGGTGTCACAGGCCTCCGTGCCTGTGAGACAATCTCCGGTAACACAGGCGTCCCCGCCTGTGTGTCAACGTCTTCATCCATACGTTGTGTGTGAAGCTCGTGGATGTCTGCTCCGGCTTCGGGAAAGGCCATCTCCCGGTCGATGCCGATCTCTTCAACCAGCGCCTGCTTGAGATGAAGGCCCGGCTGCTGTTCCAGGGTGTGTTTCATGGCCGAAGAGTACAGCTTCTTGTCCGCCTGGGCCCTCGGCGCCTGGACTGCCGGTCCTTTGCCGATGTTGAGCATTCGTATTTGAATGAAGGTCTTGTCGATGAGACGCCCCATTTCGCCGCCCAGGGCGTCGATCTCTCTGACCAGATGCCCTTTAGCCGGCCCCCCAATGGAAGGGTTACACGGCATCAGGGCAATGTTGTCCAGGTTCATCGTCAGCAGGAGGGTGCGACAGCCCATTCGCGCTGCGGCCAGCGCCGCCTCGCATCCGGCATGGCCGCCGCC
>CAZFEA010000093.1:0-10800 GCA_964518085.1 uncultured Dehalococcoidia bacterium | reverse complement strand
TGGGATGTCAACACGCGTATGATCAGCGCCGGGTCCTACAAATTGGCCCATTTTGCCTTCAGCTTTTTCTCCAGCTCGGCGCTGAGCTTGATCTCCGGCGGGAAGTCTTTGACGGACTCGAAGGGCTTGCAGGCATCGATGATCGCCCGCGAGGTTGTCGGTGTGGGGCTCGGGGGCTGGACCACCGGGTCGATGGAGCTGCTCCAGCAACGGCGGAAGACATCTATATCTTTATCCGGGTCAACCCGGGTGCACAAGGCCCACAGGACCTGGTCAATATCAGTAACGTCAATGTCATCGTCGGTGACGATTATCCACCGGCCCATGAAGGCAGCGCCGGAGGGCAACTGGGAGGCCAGCACGGCGATCTGCCGGGCATGGCCGGCGTACAGTTGCTTTATGGCGATGGCCACGAGAAACCTGCCGCCGGTCTCGTTGAACCAGACGGCGTGTATCCCCGGGATGCCCAGGCGCTCGAGCTGGTTATGCAGCACGGCGCTGCGCAGGACGGATCCCTGATAGCTGGAGTCGGCCGGGGCTTTGCCGGGCGGGGAACCCAGGATAATGGGCGAGTCCCGGTAGTAGATCCGTTGTACTTCAACTACATGTCTCTTGCGGGCGCCACTGACGTAATAGCCTACCCATTCCCCGAAAGGTCCCTCGTTTTCAAGCCGTGAGGGCGGGCTGAAGCCGGCAACGACGATCTCGCTATCGGCCGGGACGGGCAACCCGGTCACCTCCTCGCGGACCAGCTTTAGTGGGCGGCCCATGATGGCGCCGGCAAGCCGGTGCTCCCGGCCGGAGGGGACGGACAGGGCCCCGATCAGGAGATGCAAAGGGTGGTGGCCGATGGAGATGGCGATGGGGCAGGGCTGTCCCTTGCCGTGATACTTGTCCAGGTGTATCCGGCCATGCTTGCCCATCTCCATGTTGAGACAGGCGGTAGTCCGGTCGTGGACCATGGAACGATAGACGCCGGAGTTCACCGTCCCGTCATCGGGGTCGCGGGTAATCACTGCGCAGCCGGTGCCCAGGTAACGCCCGCCGTCCTGCTCGTGCCACCTGGGCGCGGGGAACCGGAGGAGGTCGACATCGCCTCCGGCCAGGAGATTGTTCCACAGCGATCCCTTCACTATCTCCGGTTCGTAACCGGCTGACTGCGACTCCCAGGCGGGCCACCGTTTCCTCAAGATATCTACCAGTTCCGGCGTCTGCCCGACCGATGGAAACCCCAGGGCAATGGCCAAACGCCGCGGGGAGGCCAGGGTCGAGGCGGCCACGCGGAACCCCGGCGGGTAACCGGGAATGTTGTCGAAAAGCAGCGCCTGAGGGGGTTTCTTCTTCCAGTTGAGGGTGGTGATGCCGCCGATTTCCAGGTCACAGTGAGCGTTTTCGATGAGGCGAAGTTCACCGGCATCCCTGACCGTGTCAAGCCACTGTCGCAAGTCCATCTGGCTAACCCCTTTCATTAGAAACTGTTCGCCCCGGCGGGCGGACACGCAGGTCTGCCCCCACGCAGCGTGAATTAGCGCCCTTGCACGTTCACCGAAATCCACAAGTGGCGTGCATCTACCCGTGGTTGCTTATGCGGCGAGAGCCAGTTCGACTTATCATATAGCGTTGGTCTTCTGGAAATCAAGGCCAAACCAGGCGCTCTTGGCAGTGAACAAACCTCATGAGAGCAGGTTTGAGCGTGGCATCGGGAAGAGGAGGGCGAGACACTCCGGCGTCCCTGCGACTATGGAGGACAAACCTGATGATGAAAGCGTTGCATGCGGCGCCGGGAGGTGGAGGGCGAGTCGGCGGCTCGCGGCTACGCCCCTGCCCCACCCAAGGCGGGCGAGCGGCCCCACCAACGGCCCACCGCCGCCCCGTGGGTCGCCCTTACGCTGGCGCGGCAGCGTGCCCCTGCCCCGGCACGCGGCAGCGTGCCGCTACAGCGACGGTGGCTGAAAACATTGACATTCCGCTGGCTAATGTGTTAGAAATTAGCCCACGCTGGTTAGTAGTCAGTAGTCAGTAGTCAGTAGTCAGTAGCTGCACGCTGCCGCGTGCCGAAAGACAGAAGCCGGAAGACAGAAGCTTCCGTTCGTGCGGCTCTCAAACATAGGGTCTTGAATCTTAAGTCTTGAATCTTGAATCTCCCTGTTCGTGTCCATTCGTGTTTATTCGTGGTTAAGTTACGTCACGTCATAAGTGAGATCACCCTCACCCTGACCCTCTCCCGTCAAGGGAGAGGGGAGTGCAGTTGATACTATGGTAGACGCCATAACCTTCGAGGTTATCCGGCACAAGCTATGGGCCATCGGCGACGAGCAGGAGATTACCCTCAAGTCGGTCTCTGGTTCGCCGGTGGTCACCGAGTCATGTGACTTCAATAACGGGATTTACCTGCCCAACGGCGATATCGTCATGCTGGGCAGGCAGGTCATCGTCCATGCCGGCACCATGTCGGCGGTGCTCAAGAGCGTAATCCAGGACTGCAGGGCCGACCCGGGCATCGACGAGGGGGACATGTTCATCACCAACGACCCTTACCGCGGCGCGGCCCACGCCCAGGACCTGTCGGTGGTGGCGCCCATCTTCTACCGGGGAGAGCTGGTCGCCTGGTTCGGCGCCTGCGCCCACCAGCTTGACGTGGGGGGGATCGACCCGGGTTCCTGGTGTCCCACCGCCCGGGAGCGGGTGCAGGAGGGGTTGGTGGTGCCGCCGGTCAAGCTGGTGGAACGGGGCAAGACCAGGAAAGACGTCCTTAACATGGTACTGGCCAACTCGCGGCTGCCGTTTCTCCTGGGGCTGGATATCCGGGCGATGATCGCGGCCAATAACGTGGCCAAGAAACGGTTCCTGGCCCTGGTTGACAGCTACGGGATGGAAACGGTGCGCACCGTCATGGAGCGCCTCCTCGACGCCTCGGAGACCAAACTGAGGCGCCGCTTGCGGGAGCTTCCGGATGGGACCTACCGGGCGGTTGACTTCCTGGACCACGACGGTTTCGAGAATAAGCTATACAAGCTGGCGCTGACGGTGGTCAAGAAGGACGACGGCCTGACCTTTGACTTCACCGGTTCTTCGAACCAGGCGCCGGGCTTTATCAATAGCTGCCGGGCGACGTCCATCGGCGGCATACTTACCGGGCTGTTCCCGATACTGGCCTATGACATTCCCTGGAACGACGGCCTGATGCGGGCGGTCAACGTTATTCTTCCCAGAGGCAGCATTGTCGACCCGGTGCTGCCGGCGCCGGCCGGATCAGGGCCGACGGCGGTATCCTGGGTGCTGCAAAACGCGGCCATCGCCGCCCTGTCACGGCTGGTGGCCTGCAGCGATAGATATCGGCGCGAAGCCCAGGGGGTGACCGAGGGCGCTTTCGTCGGTCTGAACATCCGCGGGCGCAACCAGTACGGTGAACCCTTCGGCAGTCTGGTGGTGGATGTCATCGGGGGCGGAGGGGCATACTCGTTCAAAGACGGGCTGGACCCGGCCAAGGGTTACGGGATTGTGGTGCCCAATATCGCCAACGTGGAGTGGAATGAAAACTTCGCGCCCATCTTGTATTCGCACCGCAGCATGATCAAGGACACCGGAGGGCCGGGAAAGTTCCGCGGGGGCTGCGCCGGCAGCATGGCTTTCGTCCTCCACGACACCGCCGGGTTGGAAGGGGTGCTGGTGTGCCATGGGGTAGAGGTACCCAACTCAGCCGGCGTCTTCGGCGCCTACCCCGGTTCGTGCAATGTAAACACGCTTATAAAGGGGGCTGACGCCCGGGCTACGGTCTGGGAACGGCGCCAGCCGCTGTCGCCTTCGTCCGGAGGGGAAAAGAAAGACCTGGGGGCCAAGCCGGGGCGCTTCAGTATCGGCGCTACCGACATATTTGAATATTCCTGGCAGGGCGGTGGGGGCTATGGAGACCCGCTGGACCGCGATCCGCAGTTGGTGCGCCGGGACGTCGCCGGCGGGCTGGTGTCAGTGCGATGCGCGGCAGACATATACGGGGTGACGGTCGACGCCGGGACCATGACCGTGGACGGTCCGGGGACGGAACGCCTGCGTAGCGAGATAAGGCGGAAAAGGCTGGAGACCAGTCAACCGGTCCGTAGCGGCACGCTGGGCGTGCCTGAGTCGAACAGTCAACCAGACCGTAGCGGCACGGCGTGCCGTGCCGCAGGTGCGACACAGGCTGGGACGCCGGCGCCACCCGTCCTCCGGCGGCTCGGTGAATGGCTGGGACTGGTCGCGGTGGGTGAGCAAACTGTCGTTCGCTGCCACTGCGGCCACGTTTTTGGCCCCGGGGCCGAGAACTGGAAGAACGGCGCGGTGAGGAGGCTGGCCCAGCCTTCGGCGGCGGGACCGGTGGTCAAGCTGCACGGCGACCTGGAGATGCGGGAGTATTTTTGCCCGCAGTGCGCGCGGCTCCACAGCGTGGAGATCGCCTTGAAGAGCGACCCGCCGCTATGGGAGATCGAGCCGGGAGAGGACAGAAGGGAGTAGCGGCACGCGGCGGCGTTCCCGAAGACAGAAGTCAGAAGACAGAAGTTCCCGGTGCTGTATCCCGGCGCCGGAGGTTCTTCTTAAATCTTGAATCTTTAATCTTAGATCGAGATAGTTAGTGTTCTTCATTGGCATAGACATCGGCGGCACCTTTACCGACCTGGCGCTGGTCGATGAGGGCGGTTTTCTGCGCATATACAAGGCCGAGACTACCCCCCACGACCTGGCCCAGGGGGTGATGGATGCCATGGCCCTGGCGGCCGGGGACTTCGGCCTGGATGTCCGGGGACTGCTGGGTAAGACCAGTTATTTCGCTCACGGCACCACCGCGGCTACCAACGCTTTTATACAGCGCAAGGGTTGCAAGACCGGGCTGATCACCACTGCCGGCTTTGGTGATACCATCCTCATCACCCGGCTGCTGGGCATGACCGCCGGCATGTCCGAGGAAGAGGTGCTTCACTACAGCTCGCGGGGTTATCCCGAGCCCATTGTGCCCTACCAGCTTATAAAGGAAGTAAGGGAGCGCATCGACTACAAGGGCAGCGTGGTGGCGCCGCTGGATGAGGCCGGGGTGACCGGTGCGGTAAATGAACTCAAACAGGCGAGGGTGGAAGCGGTGGCTGTCTGTTTGCTATGGTCCTTCAAGAACCCGGCGCATGAGCGCCGGGTGAGGGAGATGGTTGAGCAAAGCATGCCCGGGGTGCCGGTGACCCTTTCCAGCGAGCTGGTACCCATCGCCGGCGAGTACGAACGTACCGCAGCGGTGGTGATCAACGCCTATTTGAGCCCGACCATTTCTAACTATCTGAAGAACCTGGTAGTGCAGTTCCGGGAACTCGGTTTGAAAGGCCCGGCTCTGATAATGACCTCGTCCGGCGGTGTGTTGCCGGTCAAAGAAGCCGGTGCGAAGGCGGTGGGGTTGCTGGAGTCGGGCCCGGCGGGCGGCGTCATTGCTTCGACCTACCTGGGCAATACCCTCGGGCACAACAATATCATCGCCACCGATATGGGTGGCACCAGCTTTGATGTGGGGCTGATCATCGATGGCAGTCCGATATTGACCCACCGTTCAGTGGTGGGCAAATACCATATCAGCGTGCCGATGATAGACATTGCTTCCATCGGCACCGGCGGTGGGAGCATCGCCCGCGTCGATGGGGGCTACCTCAAGGTCGGTCCCCTTAGCGCCGGCGCGGTGCCCGGACCGGTATGTTATGGTAAGGGGGGTGCTGAGCCCACAGTGACCGATGCCGATGTGGCGTTGGGATTCATCGACCCGGACTTTTTCCTGGGAGGGCGCATCAAGCTCAACAAGAAAGCCGCCGAGCAGTCGATTGAAGAGAAAGTCGCCCGGCCCCTGGGCATCACCATGGTCGAAGCGGCCGCCGGGATCAGGCGGGTGAGCGATAGCCAGATGGCCGACCTGCTGCGCAAGGTCACTTTGCAGCGGGGACACGATCCACGCGACTTTGTTCTCTTTGCTTACGGCGGCGCCGGCGGGGTCCACTGTTCGGCCTATGGGTCGGAACTGGGCGCCAAAGGCATCGTCGTGCCGATAACCGCTACCGTCCATTCGGCCTATGGCGCGGTGGCTTCGGACCTCCAGTATACCTTCGACCTGTCCGATTCGATGCGCACCCCGCCGTTTTTCGATGTAGCTTCCAAATACCTGGACGCCGCCAGGATAACGGCAAACTTCCAGGGCCTGGAGGAGCGCGCTCTCCGGGCGTTGAGGGAGAATAATATCAGCGATGAGGATATAATACTGAAACGAACGGTCGGCATGAGGTTCCGCCGCCAGACCCACGAGCTTCCGGTGCCGGTAAAAGCCGGCGAGCTCACTGCTCAGGATGTAGACGGCCTGGCAGGCACGTTCGAGAGGCTATATGAGGACAGGTATGGAAAGGAGTCCGGCTTCCGGGAGGCGGGCATAGAACTGACCACCTTCACGTTGAACGCCATCGGAAGGACCCCAAAGCCGAAGCTGCGACAGGCACTTTCTCAATCGGCGGACGCATCTCCTGCATTGAATGGACAGCGCGAGGTATATTTTTTCCAGGCGTTTGTCGTTACCATGGTCTATGACGGGCTGAAGACGCTGGCGGGAAACGTTATTGCCGGCCCGGCCATCATCGAATACCCCGGCACCACGGTGGTTATCTGGCCGGGCCAGAAAGGGATGGTGGACAGATATTTGAACGTGGAAATCAAACAGGCGTAGAGGCAGATCTTGCGCCTGCCCTTTGGGGGGACCCGAAGGGTCACCTCAATTCGGGCGACCGCAAGGGTCGCCCCCAGGTATCGTCGACGGAGGTCAAAATGAACAAATTGTGTATCTATTTGGTCCTGGCCGGTCTAATGGTCGGACTGCTGGCGGCCTGCGCCCAGGGGACGCTCACCCTTCCCCCGCCTCCGGGGCGGACGGCGGCGCCCGAAGCGCCCAAAGCTGCCGCCCTGCCGAAGACCCTTTCCATTGGGGCATTGCCCATGGGCACTGCCTTCAGCGGTTTTGCCATCGCTCAGGCGGACGTAATAAAGAGAAACACCGGGATGGAGGTGCTTGTCGACCCCTCGCCAAACCCGATGGCGATATTGAGCCGCCTGCTAAAGGAAAGGCAGACCGATATCGCCATTACTATGGGCTTTCATGTCTGGAATAGCTTCAATGACAAAGCATCTGCGGCGCCGAACATCCAGGATATCCGTCATCTGTATCGCTACACCACCTTCACCTACGGCTATGTCGTCCGGGGTGATTCGGGTGTCAAAACCGTTCCCGACCTCAAGGGTAAAAAGGTCATGGCCAACTGGCCGGCAAACCGGGCCTTCAACACCATGGCCAACGAGGCCATCCTCAACGGTTTCGGAATGACCATGAACGACATTGTCGCCCTGGACTATTCGAACCCTGCCGAGGCAATCAGGGCGGTGATCGAGGGCAAGGCGGTGGCCTCTTTCGATTCCCTCAGGGGCGGCGCCATGCACGAAGAACTGGCCAGGACCGCCGGGGGGTATATTCTGCCCATTCCTCACGACCAGAAGACCATCAAGGCGGTCAAGGCAAAAGCGCCTTTCCTGGAGCCGGCTACGGTTCCCGGCGGCAGGGCCCTTGCCAAAAGCGATGTTCCGGTGATTGCCGATAACTCCTTCCTCTCGGTCCGCAAGGACATGGACGAAAATGTGGCCTATACCCTGGTGAAGACCCTGATAGAAAACGTGGACGACTTGACCCGCCTTAATCCGGACCTGGCAGAGGGAACGTTGAAAAATGCCCTTATCGGCCCGGTAGCTCCCTATCACCCGGGAGCAGTCCGGTATTTCAAGGAAAAGAAGGTCTGGACAAAGGAAATGGATTCGTTGCAGGCCAAATTGCTGGAAATGGCAAAATAGGCTTGCAGTCTGAACAGTCCGTAGCGGCACGCTGCGCGTGCCCGGTCGCTAATCTTTCGTTGCCACAGGAGGCTTTTTTGGCGAGTGTACTTGTAACCGGCGCCGGCATGGTCGGCGCCTTTGCCGCGGCGGAGCTTCTCCGGACCGGAGAAACTCCCGTCCTGTACGACCTGGCGCCGGCCCGTGACTACCTGGGAACGGTATTAGACCTTTCCAGGATAAAGATTGTCCGCGGCGATATTCTTGACATCCCCTGTTTGATCCGGACCATCCAGGAAAACCGGGTTGACCGGATAATTCATACCGCCGGTCTGCTCACCGCCGGGGTGAGGGACAATCCCTACGCCGGGATAAACGTCAACATCGTGGGCACCGCCGCAGTCCTGGAAGCGGCCCGGCTCACCGGCTGCAAGAGGGTAGTATTCACCAGCTCGGGTACAGTGTACTATAGCTCGTACGCCGAAACTGTCAAAGGTCCCTATAAGGAAGACTTCGTGATGCGGGTGCTCAGTGACCGCCCCCGGGCCATCTATCCCATCACCAAGCTTGCCTGCGAGTTTATCGGCCTGTGTTACCACGACCTGTACGGGGTGGATTTTGCCGTGGTGCGCTTCGGGGGCGTTTTCGGTCCGTGGCCGGGCCTGCCCAGCGGCGTCCCCGCCAGGCTGGTAGACAAGTTCCTGAAAAATGCCGCCGCCGGGCGTCCGGTGGTTATCGATGAACCTGATTTCGCCTTCGCCGGCAAAATGGACCTGGTATATTCCAAAGACGCGGGAAGGTCGACGGTTTTGGCGGCCAGCGCCGCGAAACTGAAGACCAGGGTCTACAACATCGCCATGGGTGAAATGGTCAGCGTGGACCAGATTATCGAGGCGGTGAAAAAGCATTTTCCGGGCATTTCAGTAGAGTATAAGATACCGGTGCGGCGGGGGTTGTCGGGCTATACCCTGCCTGACTATCCCAGGGACATCAGCGCCGCCCGGGCGGAGCTGGGCTATGAGCCGGAGTTCGGCATCGAGTCGGGCATTACCGACTATCTGGAATGGATTAGAAGAGCTGGTCTCCCGCTTTGAAGAAGGAGACCGGATAAACCGCGGTTAATTAAAGTTTGGTCTGGAGGTTCCTTGACATTAGACTTGCGAAGCTGGCTGGATAAAGTTAACAGGCGCGGCGAACTTCAAACGGTGCACGGCGTCCACTGGGACCTGGAACTGGGCTGTGTCTCCATGTTGAATGTCAGGAAAGGCTCCCGGCGGGCGCTGTTGTTCGACGACATCCCGGGCTATCCGCAAGGGTACCGGGTCCTGAGCAGCGCCATAACCACACCGTCCCGGGTAGCCATGACGTTCGGCTTCTCTCCGGAAATCTCTGAAGATGCCCTGCTGGAAGCGATGAGGCAGGGTCTCCCGCGGTGGCAGGCGGACTTGGGCAAGCATCCCGCCCGGACGGTCAAAGAGGGCGCCGTCCTGGAAAACGTCCATTCCGGTAAGGATGTCAACCTGCTGGAGTTTCCGGTGCCGCGCTGGCATGACAAGGATGGCGGCCGGTACATCGGCACCGGCTGCGCGGTGATCACCCGCGACCCGGAGACATCCCAGGTAAACCTGGGGACCTACCGCATCATGGTGCAAACGCCGGGCATCGCCGCTTTTTACAGCTCGCCGGGCAAGCACGGCCGGGTGCACTACGAGAAACACCATAGCCAGGGCAAGGCCAGCCCGGTGGCCATCTCCATCGGGCATCATCCCCTCATTTTCGCCATCGCCTCGGTGGAAGTGCCCCATTACCCGTTTTCGGAATACAATTACATCTCCGCTGTAGCGGGGGAGTCGGTGGATGTCATCGAGGAAGAGCTCACCGGCCTGCCCGTCCCCGCCGATGCCGAAATTGTCATCGCCGGATGGTGTCCCCCGGATAAACTCATGCCCGAGGGACCTTTCGGCGAGTTCACCGGCTACTACGGCAGCAAAAGAGGGATGGCCCCGGTAATCGAGATCGAACGGGTCTATCACCGGAATAACCCAATAATACTGGGAGCGCCGCCGGAAAGGAACCCCAGCGACTACAGCTATTTCATGGCCCTGCTCAAGAGCGCCATCTTGCACACCCAGCTCGTCACCAACGGATTTCCCGACGGGCGCAAGGGGTGGGTCGACGAAATGGGCCACCAGTTGATGGCGGTGATCTCCCTTAAGCAACGGTTTGCCGGGCATTCCAAACAGGTGGCCATGTGCGCCGGGCAAAGCCGGATGCTTCCCATGGGGCGTTACATCATGGTGGTTGACGAGGACATCGACCCTGCCAGTACCAGGGATGTCATCTGGGCGCTGTGTACCCGGACCGACCCGCAGCAGAGCATCGATATCATCCAGCGGGCATGGTTCAGCCCGCTGGATCCCACCGTCCCGGAGCGTCCGGCCATAACGCTGAGGTCAAAAGCGCTTATCGATGCCTGCATTCCCTTCGAGCGGCGGGACGACTACCCTGAAGCGATTTACACCAGCCCCGAGCTGGTCCAGCGCATGGAAAAGCAGTGGGGCAGGGAGATGGGCATAGACGGACGCTAGAGTCGAGAGGCGAGAGGTGGGAAGCGGAGAATGAGATGCTGTAGGGGCTAGCCAGAGAGCCTGCTTGCAGGCTCGGCGGCTTGGCCGCTTGGCCGCTTGGCCGCCCGTAGCCGCACGTTGCACGTGCAATGAAGGCAAAGAGGCTTGTGCCAGCCTTATTTCCGGCGTTGGCGACAGGCTGGAAAGCCTGTCGTACCCCCGAAGGGTGAAGATTGCTCTCTCACGGGATTGCTTCGTCACCCTTCGCAAGCGAAGGGATTCCCCGCAACGACAAATAAAAATTTTGGGAGGACCAGCATGGCTTACTACCGGGACCTGAGAGAATATGTTGCCGCCCTGGAGGCCAGGG
>CAZFEA010000092.1:0-10806 GCA_964518085.1 uncultured Dehalococcoidia bacterium | reverse complement strand
CGAGTGCGGCGTCCTTGAAGACCCGTGGAACGAGCCCCCGGAGGACGCCTTTAGCTGGACCAGGCCGGTGGCAGCCACGCCTGCCGAGCCGGCATACCTGGAAATAGGTTTTGATAAGGGCATTCCCAGATCCCTCGATGGCGAGGAAATGGATGGCGTGGCCCTGATCCGCAGGTTGAACCAGCAAGCCGGCGATCACGGCGTCGGACGGATCGACCATATTGAAAACCGGCTGGTTGGAATCAAATCGCGCGAGGTCTATGAAGCCCCTGCGGCCACTGTCCTCATGAAAGCGCACCTGGCCCTGGAGGCCATGACATTGAGTAAGCAGCAGGCCCGTTTCAAGGAAAAAGTGGCCTCAGAATACGCCGACATGATCTATAACGGGCTCTGGTTCACCTCTTTCCACCAGGACCTGGCGGCCTACGTCCTGAGCTCGCAGCGCCACGTGACCGGTGTTGTCAGGCTAAAACTGTGGAAGGGCAACTGCGCCGTAGTGGGCAGAAAGTCTCCGCGGTCTCTCTACAGTTTCAGCCTGGCGACTTATGACAAAGGTGATGCCTTCGACCAGAAGGCCTCGGCCGGCTTTATCCAGATATGGGGCTTGCCGGTGAAAATCCAGGCCCAGACCCAGCTTCTGCGGCAGCCCGAAGGGATCCTGAGCCTCCCGGCGACGCCCCCGGCAAAGAAAGCCGGGCGGAAGAATCTGTCTCCCCCTTTGAAAAAGGGGGATTGAGGCGGATTTAAGAAACAGGCCAAATCCCCCTCGATCCCCCTTTGGCGAAAGGGGGAAGAAGATAGTCTCCCCTTTTGCGAAAGGGGGAGGGGTTTTTCTATGACCGACTTCTTGCGCGACCGTTTCCAGAAAAGCCCTGACAGGCTGGCCCTGGCCTACGGGGCTTCAATCTCTTTTGACCGGCGCTTGTACCGGCAGGACATCGCCGGGTCGGTAGCCCATGCCCGGATGCTCGGCAAACAGGGAATCATATCCGACAACGAGGCTGAGCTCATCATCATGGGCCTGATCTCCATACGCCAGGAGATCGAGGAAGGCAAGTTCGTCTTCAAGCCCGAGCTGGAAGACATCCACATGAACATCGAGGCCAGGCTGTCCGAAAAGATCGGAGAGCTGGCAGGAAAGCTGCATACCGCCCGGTCCCGCAACGACCAGGTTGCCCTGGACATGCGCCTTTTCGTCAAGGAGGCGGCAGCCAACACCATTGAAGCACTCAAAGGGCTGCAGAAAACCCTGCTGGACCAGGCGCAAAGCCATAAGATGGTGATAATGCCCGGTTACACCCATTTGCAAAGGGCACAGCCGGTGATCCTGGCACATTATCTGCTGGCCTATTTTGAGATGTTCCAGCGCGACAGGGAGAGGTTCAATGACTGTCTCAAGCGCGTTGATGTCATGCCCCTGGGCAGCGGCGCCATCGCCGGCGTGCCCTATGCCCTGGACCGGGAATACGTCGCCGGGCAACTGGGCTTCAGCGGCATAAGCCAGAACAGCATGGATGCCGTGTCCGACCGTGATTTCGTGGTCGAGTTCCATGCCTGCGCCAGCATCGGCATGATGCACCTGTCGCGCCTGGCTGAAGAATTCGTGCTATGGTCGACTCCCGAGTTCGGGTTTATTGTGATCGACGATGCTTTTGCCACTACTTCCAGCATCATGCCGCAGAAGAAAAACCCGGACATTGCCGAGCTGGCCAGGGGCAAGACCGGTAGGGTTTACGGCAACCTGATGGCCATGCTTACCGTGTTGAAGGGGCTTCCGCTCACCTACAACCGCGACTTGCAGGAAGACAAAGAGGGGCTGTTTGACACGGTCGATACTCTTGAACTGTCTCTCGAGGTCGTCACCGCCATGCTGAAGACCATCAAGGTCAACAGCGAACGTATGCGCTCGGCCCTGGAATCAGATTACATACTGGCAACCGACCTGGCCGACTACCTGGTGAGGAAAGGCGCTCCGTTTCGGAAAGCACACAGTGCTGTGGCCGGGCTGGTGGCCTACGCCTCAGAGCAGTCTAAGACCTTTGGCAAACTATCCCTGGACGAATACCAGAAATTCAGCCCTCTATTCGCCAGCGACGTTTATCAAATAAGCGTGGAAAATTCGGTGGCGGCCAGAAAGGTGATCGGCGGGACCAGCCCGCAGCAAGTTGAGGACGCCCTGGCCAGGGCTGAGCAGCGGCTGGAGGAAAAGTAGAAATCCCCCGGTACCCACTTCTGCGAAGAACGCCGGATCATCCCCCGCAGGGGCGAGCCACGGGGGTGCGGTGCACGGGGGCGTCGGAGCGGCTCGCCCGCCCGGATCCTGGTCTGCGGCGGCCGTGGCGGGCTAACCGCCGTGCCTGCAGGCAACTCTGGTCAGCCCCTACAGAGGGACGCAGCCACCATCGGGAAAACCGCTTTGAAACTTGCTCAGAAAATACCGGTATCACAGGCGGCCCTGCCTGTGAGACATCGTTTTCATTGCATGATGGTGCTCGCCAGAGAGCATGGCTGATTGTTACTTGTCTGGGCACCTGGCACTTCTACCGCGGCGCTTTGTGCGCGGTGCGAAGACACCTGGTGCAGATTTTGACCCGCCGGCTGGCGCCGTCTATGCTGATCGAGGCCTTGCGCAGGTTCGGCAGCCAGCGACGGCTGGTATGCCGCTTGGAGTGGCTAACATTGTGGCCGAAAATAGGCCGTTTGCCGCAAATATCACATTTAAGGGACAAGTCAGTAACCCCCGGATTCGTCTAGCAATACAATAGTGGAAACGGGAAAAATAATAACATAACATGGCTACCAAAGCAAGCATACCTGCCCGCACCGGCATGACCGGCTCGCAACTGAGGGCGATGTTCTCTACCGCCACGCAATGGCTGGAGAAGAATGCCGCGGCTGTCGATGCCCTGAACGTCTTTCCGGTACCCGATGGCGACACCGGTACCAATATGCTCCTTACCATGAAAGCAGCGATAAGCGAAGCCGCCCGCATAGAGAGCGATGAGGCTTCCGAGGTGGCAGCAGCGATGGCCCACGGCGCCCTCATGGGGGCTCGAGGCAATAGCGGCGTGATCCTGTCTCAAATGCTCAGGGGTTTGGCCCACGGTCTCAAGGGCGCCGGGCCGGTCTCGCCCGGTCAAATGGCCCACGCCCTGCAGGAAGCTACCGCCGCCGCTTACAGGGGACTGAGTAAGCCGGTCGAGGGAACCATGCTCACGGTGATCAAGGATATCGCCCGGGCGGCCCGAGAAGTGGCGGACAATAACCGGGACATGGCCGACTTAATGGAAAGTTCCGCCCATGAAGCAAAAGTCTCCGTAGCTCGCACCCCCGAGCTGCTTCCGGTGTTGAAAGAGGCAGGCGTCGTTGATGCCGGCGGCCAGGGCATCTATATCATGTTTGAAGGCATGGCCCACCATCTCCGGGGCAAAGCCAGTAGTATTATTCTGCTGTCTCCGGACATTGCCCTGTCAAGCCTTCCCCCGGCGTTGCCTGCCGGCGGCAAGAAAGTCTACGGGTACTGCACCGAGTTCGTCATACGAGGGGCCAAAGCCACTCCCGACCGCATTCGCAAGAAATTGGACTCCAGGGGCGATTCCCTCCTGGTGGTTGGAGAAGAAGATACCATAAAAGTGCATATTCACACCCCGGACCCGGGGTCGGTGCTGAAGATCGGGACTGCGGCCGGCTCTCTGCACGGGCTGAAAATCGAGAACATGGATGACCAGCACGAGGGCTTTGTCGAGATGAGGCGGGCGCTCCTGCCGGCGGTCAAGATCGCTACTGTGGCCGTAGTATCCGGTAACGGACTGGAGGAGATCTTTCGCAGCCTGGGAGCGACCGCCACTATTCCGGGCGGGCAGACCATGAATCCCAGTTGCGAGGAAATCATCCGCGCTATCGATTTTGTTCCTTCGGACAAGGTTATCGTTCTACCCAACAACAAGAACGTCATCCTGGCGGCCCGCCAGGCGGTGACGCTGACCAAGAAGCAGGTTGCCGTGGTGCCTACGACCTCCATGCCCGAAGGAGTAGCCGCGCTGGTGGCCTTCAATCAGGAGAGGGAACTGGAGCAAAACCTGGCCGATATGGACAAGGCCTTTCGCAGGACGACGCCCGTCGAGATCGCCGTCGCCGTCCGCAGCGCCAGGGTCGGCAAACTGTGGATAAAGAAGGGGCAGCACATTGGATTCGCCGGCGGCGAGCTGGTAGCCGCCGCTCAAGACATTAACGATGTCATCGTAAAGAGCCTGGCGGCGGCCGGAGCAGAAAAGGCTGAGCTGCTTACCGTCTATTACGGCGCGGGCATTAGCGCCGCTGAGGCATCGGCCCTGGCCGACTCGCTGTCTACGCAATATCCCGATTTGCAGATAGAGGTGGTGGACGGCGGCCAGCCCCATTACAAGTACATTATGTCACTCGAGTAAACGATGGACATAGACCGTTTGCGCAAGGTCCTCGAATTTGAAGCCCGGAAAGGTTATGCCGATACCGCGGTCATCGGCGGCCTTGACAGCTTTGTTCAAAATTTCGTCAAGAACGCCGCCGCCCCGGTTTTTCGCGCTCAGCTCATGGACCGGATAGTCCCCCACCCGGCCTATGCCGCCATGGATAAAAAGCAGCGGCAAGACTGGGCCAGCGCGGCCATCGATCTTCTCGGCAAACTGGAAAGACCACCGGCGCCGGAAGCACCGCCACAAATGCAGCCGCCGGTCGTCCCGCAACGCCGTCCAAATCAGCCCGCCGGGGTGTCCCCGGGCCAGCACGATGACGCCTCGCAAGATGACGGAGACGTCCCCGAACGCATGGCCGGGCCCCACAAGTTTGGCGAGAAAAGCGTCCTCAACTGCCCCATAACTATCGTCAAAGGCGTTAGCGCTGCCCTGGAGGAGCGTTTCGGCAAACTCGGCGTCGAGACCATCAGGGATACCTGTTATTTCTTTCCCCGCAGGCACCTGGACTACAGCCGGCTGACCCCTATCGCCTCCCTGCGCCCGGGTCAGGAATACACCATCGTGGCCACCATCTGGGAAGCCAGGGCAGTGAGATTGGGCAACATGAGGTGTACCGAGGCTATCGTGGGAGACGATTCCGGAAATATCCGCGCCATCTGGTTCAACCAGCCTTACCTGGCTAATAAGTTCCGTACCAACGAACAGATCGTTTTGAGCGGCAAAATAAGCGCTTTCCGCGGGGTACCGCAGATGGACGCCCCGGCCTGGGAATACCTTGAAGACAAAGAGCTGATCCATACCGGGCGGCTGGTGCCCATCTATCCCCTGACCGCCGGACTGTACCCCCGCCAGGTCCGCCGCATCGTCAAAGACATCGTAGACACCTATGTTCCGCTGTTCGAGGACTTTCTTCCCTACGATGTCAAGCAGCGCTGCCGGCTGCTTAACCTGGACGAAGCCATTTCCCAGGCCCACTATCCGGATAGCCTGGAACTGAAGGACAGGGCCCGTGAACGGCTGGCCTTTGACGAGCTTTTCCTGCTGCAACTCGGCGTCCTTTCGCACAAGCAGAAATGGCAGGCCAGCCAGCCAACCCGCGCGATGAAGCTCTACAAAGAGACCCTTGATAAGTTCCTGGGGAATTTGCCTTTTCAACTTACCGCCGCCCAGCAGCGGTCGTTGAACGAGCTGCTGGCCGACCTGGAGCGGCCCAGGGCGATGAGCCGCCTGCTCCAGGGAGACGTGGGCAGCGGGAAAACGGTGGTGGCCCTGGCCGGACTGCTGATGGCGGTGGCCAACGGCTGCCAGGGAGTGGTAATGGCGCCCACTGAAATCCTGGCGGAACAGCATTTCGGCACCTTTTCCCGTTTGCTGGCAGGAACCAGCGGCACCCCGCTGGCCAGGATAGCGCTGCTCACCGGCAGCAGCAAGGGGAAAAAGACTCTCCATCGCCAGATCGCCGGAGGCGAAGTGGACATTGTCGTCGGCACCCACGCCGTCATCCAGCAGGGTGTCGAGTTCCCCAATCTCGGCCTGGCGGTGATCGACGAACAACACCGGTTCGGCGTCGTCCAGCGGACCGCTTTGCGGGAGAAGGGCTTCAATCCCCACATGCTGGTCATGACCGCCACCCCCATACCACGCAGCCTCGCCCTCACTTTATATGGCGACCTCGACCTGTCTATAATAGATGAGCTGCCGCCGGGCCGGATGAAGATTCTTACCAAGTGCGTTATGCCGGAAAAACGGCAGGCGGCATACCAGTTCGTGCGGCAGGAAATCGAAAAGGGCCGGCAGGCCTTTATTATTTGCCCGTTGATCGAGGAGTCCGAGTCCATTGAAGCCAGGGCCGCCGTTGAAGAATACCAGCGACTCTCGCAGCAGGTCTTTCCTGACCTGCGCCTGGGCCTGCTGCACGGCAAGATGGCGGCTGCCACCAAGGAAGAGACCATGCGACTTTTCCGCGATCATTCCATGGATATCCTGGTGTCCACCTCGGTGGTCGAAGTGGGCATCGATGTGCCCAATGCCACGGTAATGCTGGTGGAAGGCGCCGACCGGTTCGGCCTTTCCCAGTTGCACCAGTTCCGGGGCCGTGTCGGGCGGGGCACCGAAAAGAGCTATTGCCTGCTTCTGGCAGAAGACCCGACGCCCGAAGGACAAGAACGCATGAAGCTGATCGAGAATACCCACGATGGTTTCAAGCTGGCCGAAGAGGACCTCAGGCTGCGAGGCCCGGGCGAGTTTTTCGGCACCAGGCAGTCCGGCATGCCGGACCTGCGCATGGCCCGGATTTCGGACCTGGCCCTGCTGGAAAAAGCACGAAGGGAGGCCCAGCAATTGTTTGCGCGCGACCCTAAACTGGAACTACCCCAGTACCAGACCTTGAGAAAAGAGATGTCCAGGGTATGGAAAGAAGGCGGCGAATGGAGCTAGAACTTTTGAAGAACAAGATCGCAGGCATGGTGGAACAGGCCTTGAAGGAGGCCCAGGACAGGGGAGTGCTCCCCAGGGTAGCCTTGCCCGAGGTCACCGTGGAGCATCCGGCCAACCCCGACCATGGTGATTATGCCACCGGGTTACCCCTGCGGCTGGCCCGTTCCATGGGTATGAGCCCCCTGGCCATCGGCGAAAAGCTGATCGGCGTCATGCCGCCTTCCGAGGAAGTGGCCAGGATCGAACTGGCCAGGCCCGGCTTCATCAATTTTGCCCTCAAGGACCGCTGGCTGACATCCCAGGTTGAGTTGATCAGGCAGCTGTGCACCGCCTACGGCAACGTAAACACCGGCAAGTCCCAGAAGGTCCAGCTTGAATTCGTCAGCGTCAATCCCACCGGCCCGCTTCACGTGGGCCACGGCCGCGGCGCCATACTGGGAAGCGTCCTGGCCAGCGTCCTGGAGGCGGCCGGATACCAGATACAGAAGGAATACTACATCAACGATGCCGGCGCCCAGATAGATGCCTTCAAGAACACCCTGTGGGTGCGCTACCAGCAGCAGTTCGGCATCGCCGCCGAAATGCCGGCCAGCGGTTACATGGGCGGCTACATGATTTCCCTGGCGCAGCGAATCGTGGCCGAGGACGGGGACCGCTACTTGCATTTGTCCGCTGACCAGGCGGTTAAGGATCTGGGGGGAAAGGGCCTGCGCTACATGCTGGACTGGATACGCGAAGACCTGAAAAAAGTGGGAGTTGAGTTTGACCAGTGGTTCAGCGAAAGGACCCTTTACGAAAATAACCAGTACGCCAGGTCCATGGCCCTCATCCACGAAAAGGGTTACATGACCCAGAAAGAGGGGGCCACCTGGTTCGCGTCCACCGCCCTCGGCGAAGACAAGGATAATGTCCTGGTCAGGGGCGATGGCACCCCGACCTATTTCGCCTCGGATGTCGCCTACCACTACAACAAGTTTCTCGAGCGCGGCTTCGACCGGGTGATCAATATCTGGGGCGCCGACCACCAGGGGCACGTGCCCCGCATGAAGGCGGCGGTAACCGCCCTGGGCATCAACCCGGCCCGGCTGACCATATTGATTTCTCAGATGGTCTCCCTACGCCGGGGCGAAGAGGTGGTCAAGGTGTCAAAGCGCAGCGGCGAGTTGATAACCCTGAGGGAGGTGGTGGACGAGGTCGGCGCCGATGCCTGCCGCTTCTTTTTTGCCTCACGCACCGCCGACAGCCAGATGGACTTCGACCTGCAACTGGCCGCCAGCCAGTCCGACGAAAACCCGGTCTACTATGTCCAGTACGCCCATGCCCGGATTTGCAGCATACTGCGACTGGCAAAGGAGCGGGGCCTTGATTACAGCGACGGCGATGTTTCGGTATTGACTACGCCCGCCGAGCAGGCGCTGATCCGCAAGATGATAATGCTCCCGGAGATAGTGGAACTGGTAGCGCGGACGCTGGAACCCCATCACCTGCCCTACCACGCCCAGGACCTGGCCACCGCCTTTCACAAGTTCTACAAGGAATGCCGGGTGGTCTCCCAGGACGAATGCCTGTCGAAGGCCCGCCTCAAGCTGGTGGAAGCCGCCCGCCTGGTCCTCGCCCGCACCCTGAACCTCATGGGCATGACCGCGCCGGAGACGATGTAGACCCCTCCCCATTAGCGAAAGGGGTGACCTCCCTTAACTTCTCCCCCTTTCGCATTAGGGGTAACCTCCCTTAACTTCTCCCCCTTTCGCGAAAGGGGGATTAAGGGGGATTTACTGGAGAATGATCAAGACCCTCGAAATAAAGAACTTCAAGTCGATCAAACACCTTCCGCGAACCGAATGCAAGAGGGTAAACATCTTGATAGGGCAACCCAACGCCGGAAAATCGAATATTCTGGAGGCATTGGGTCTTCTTTCTTTTCTGGCTTATCACAGGTACGGTTCGGCGAGAGATTTCGTCAGGTTCGAGAGGGTTCCTAACCTCTTCTATGACGAGGTTCTCGATGAACCGTTCGAAATCCACTTCGATGATGGCGCTCTAGCTTTGGGCTTCAAGGACGGCAGATTCAGCGGCAGTGTCACATTCGGGCAAGTGAAAAAGATTGGCATATCGGGAAACTACGATAATGTGAACGTGCATGCTGAAGATGCGAGCGTCCTGGCGGCTGTCAAGTCCTACAGGTATGCCGAGCTTGCCCAGTTTACCCTGGACGAATCCGATTTCCTGAAACCGCCGTCTGGAAACAATCTGATGTCGTCAATGATGGCTCACCGCGAACTGAGGGTTCATGCCAACGAGCTTTTCTCCACATTTGGTCTGCGCTTGAGTGTGAGGCCGCAAGAACACAAGATCGAGGTAATCAAGCAAACGGAAGATATCACCATATCCTATCCCTACTCGCTTGCTTCGGATACATTGAAACGAGTCATCTTTTTCCTGGGGGCCATATTGACTAACAAGGATTCGGTCCTGGTTTTTGAAGAACCGGAGGCGCACGCCTTTCCCTTCTATACCAAAGAATTGGCCGAGACTATCGCCCTTGATCAACAGAATAACCAGTATTTCCTGTCCACCCACAACCCCTACTTGCTGATGCCGCTGATGGAAAAGACGCCGGTGGATGAGCTATCGGTCTTCGTGGTCTACTTCGAGAACTTCCAAACCAGGGTGAAGACCCTGACAATGAATGAACTTAGAGAAATCACAGAAATCGACGTGCTGTCCAATATTGACAGATTCATCGGTTAACATGATCTTTGTCGAGTGCACGCCTGACCTTGCCCTGGTTAGCCTGGTTGCCAAAGCACCCAGACGAGAAATCATCCATGAGTTGAACGGCAAGTTTGAAGTCTGTAGACTTGTGAGCCAGAGAACAAACTGCCTGGGAATGGTAGATGAGGATCCTGGTTCCATCCAGCCTGCTTGTCCGGAGCACATGGAACTGACAGAAGAGCATACGAACCTGGGAATCAAGCCTATAATGCGGTGTTTTGGAAACCGGCTGACTTTGTGCGCCACGTAAGTGCCCCGATCTCGAAGGTTGGCTCATCAGAACAGCCACAAGCTCAGCAATTGAACTGGACCGGTTCGGCCTTCCCCGTGACCATAACTTGCTTCACCGCGTTATCAATCACCGGATAGTAAACCTTGAGCGGCTGCTTGCCAGCCTGCTGGAATCAAGGAATGAAGCCGTGCTGACCATGAAAAAATTGCTGACCGCCAAAAGCTGATACTTACACAATATAAGCAATAGGATTGGCAGGAGTCGGCATCCGGAGTTAACGCCACGCCCAGGCCCAGCATGGTGGGGGTGTCCTTCAAGCCGAAACTGAAATCAAATTCAAACTCGGGCACCCTCTCCCGTAGAGGGCCCGTGACGGGAGAGGGAACTTATGAAATGGTGACCGAGCCGTTGCCGGGAACAGCCGGGATGTTGCCGCCGGAGGTATCTGAAACCGTGGTCAAAACGGGGGTCAGAACGGTGCTGGAGCCGGGAGCGCCAACGGCCGAGACCGCCAGAAAAGCAACAACAATATCTCCGGTCGGTCCCGGGACCTGACTGGCCTGGAAGGCATTTATCCGCACCGTGCCCGGAACGCCGGTGTTGCTGGTAGGTTGGCCGTTGAACGGCGGGGCGCCGCCGGTGACCGCGGTAACACTGATGACCGCGGGATCGTAATCAATCCGCAGGTCGTAAGCCCCGAGACCCTGACCCTGCACGTTCCTTATGGTCAACGGCACGTTGGCGGTTGCCCCTGACGCCAGGACTACCGCTCCAGCCTGCACGATCGCCGGATTTGGAACGGGCGTGGGCGTCGGCGGCTGAGGCGTGGGTGTGGGCGTGGGCGTGGGAGCCGGAGGCTGCGGCGTGGGTGTGGGAGTAGGAGCCGGGGGCTGAGGCGTGGGTGTCGGC